>CAZYSW010000660.1:0-3238 GCA_964650105.1 uncultured Nannocystaceae bacterium | reverse complement strand
TGTGTCGGTCGTCACCCGACCGGATGTCGAGCGCCGGTCGACCCACGGCCCCCCCGTCGCGTTCAGCGTCCGATGCGAGCAACAGCCGTCGGTCGACCCCGCCGCTGACTCCACGTGCCGCTCGTCTTTCCACGTGACAACCTCTCCGGTCCCCGACGGGTGGTTAGCACTGGTTGCTCCAACTTGCCCACATAGGCCGGGGTGGAACGGACCCCCCAGTCGTATCCGGTGAATCTTCCGCGTCGTGTTCGATACGCTCGCCGAGGCGCTGAGCGACGCACCAGAGCCACCATGACCACGCGGCACCGCGTTCTCGACGGGCTTCCGGCATATGGCGCCGTGGCAGCGCCGTTCAGCGCCACCGGCCCGGCGAATCGACTCCGTGGGGCAAGTCTGCGTTCGAGGAGTACGCAGTCGCGCGCGGTTTACTGCAGCCCGAGGGCGTGTACAGGTCGTTAGCGGGGCCAAGCGGTTCCGTCAGAGCTGCGTCAGTAGCTCGCAGCCATCCCGCGTGACGAGAACGGTGTGTTCCCACTGCGCCGACAGGCTCCCGTCTGCGGTGACGATGGTCCAGCCATCGTCGAGGAAGCGGACCGCCGCGCCGCCGAGGTTGACCATCGGCTCCACCGTGAGCGCCATGCCCGCCTTCAGCCGGGGCCCCATCCCACGCCGTCCCACGTGAGGCACGTGCAGGTCGGTGTGCACGGTGCGCCCGATGCCGTGGCCACCTACCTCGGTGACGATGCCCACGCCCTCCTTCGTCGCCAGCTCGTGGATCGCCGCGCCGATGTCGCCGACGCGGGCGCCATGGCGGATCACCGCGACGCCGACGTCGCGACACCGGCGCGCGATCTCGACGATGCGCCTCGCCTCCGGGCTGACCTCGCCGATGAGGAACATGGCGCTCGTGTCGCCGTGGTGGCCGTCGACGTTCGTCGTGACGTCGATGTTGATGATGTCGCCTGGCATCAGGAGCTCGTGCTTGCTGGGGATTCCATGGCACACGACGTGGTTGCGGCTCGTGCAGACCGCCGCCGGAAATCCGCGGTACCCGAGCTGGCTTGGCATCCCGCCCCGCCGAGCCGTGTCCTCACGGACCAGGCGATCGATGTCTGCCGTGGACCTGCCGGGGCGCAGCTGCGCTCCGACGAACGCGAGGGTCTCCGCGGCCATCCGGCCAGCGCGCCGCATGCATTCGATCTGGGATGGACTCAGGATCTCGATGTTCTGGACCTGCGCACGCGCGTGACGGTCGAGGCCGGGGTCGAGCGGGAGACGCTGGATGCGGTGTTTGGCGCGCTCGGGATCGGCGGTGCCCAGTGATCCCGCATGGAGTGGAGGTCTTCGTCGGGCTGGAGGCGATCGGACTTGAGATGCGGGTTTGAGCGGTTACCGGGTGTCGTTGCCGACAAGCTCGGCCACAACGCGCGCAGCGGCGCGCTGTTCGTGTTCTTCGGGAAACGACGCTCGGCCCTCAAGGTGGTGTTCTTCGACGGCACGGGGCTGTGCCTGTTCTACAAGCGTTTGGACGCCGGGACGTTCCAGATCCCGACCGCACCGGACGGCGCGGCGATGGTGATGATCGAGGAGCGGGTGCTCGAAGACCTGCTCGATGGCATCGATCTCGACGCTGCCGTGCCTCGTCGTGATCGATTACCGATCGCCGGGGCTCGACATCGCGATCCGTTCCGGATACGACGTTCCGACGTGAGCGACACCGCGAGCCCCCTCGACGACTCGAGCACGACCCACGGTCGTGTCGTCGCGTTGGAGGCAGCGCTTGCTGCGGAGCGCGAGTTGCGCGCGCAGTTGGAGCGCAAGCACGGCCTGCCGTTGGGCGCCTACCAGGCGTTTGAGCAGCAGCTCGAGCCGATGCGTCGGCGCCTGTTCATCGCGAAAGCCGCAGTGCGATGAAGCGCGAGAACGGCAGCGAGGCGGCGTACTCGATGCGAAGCGCCTCGAGCAGGGCCGATGACGCGCTCGTCGAAGAATGCCGCGTCCAGGCGCGTCTGCAGGGCGACGCGCCCCAGTTGCCCGCGGACGGCTTGTACGCAGTCACCGATGAACTCCGTCGCGCCCCTCGAATCGTGGGCGTTGCCGGGACGGTGAAGCATGTCGAGGAACATGCCGACCTGCGACACCACGGCGAACAGCGGGTAGTAGCTGCGCGCGCCCTTGCGCTTGCGGTCGTAACCGACGGCCGAGCCTTCGGCACGACGCGTCGTGCTCAGCACGGACCCATCGAAGTCGAGCGTGAGCCGTCCCAGTCCGACAGCGGCGAGTCGGTCGAGCACGAGCCCCCGAACGAGGCCGCGGAGATTGACGACCGCCTTCGCGTCGGCGGTCGCCAGCGTCCGGCTGATCGTGGCCACGTCCGGCAACCGGTTCACCCGGAGCACGCGACACACGAGCGGGTCGTCGGCGTAGTAGTCCCGGTCGCGGAGCCGCCGGAACCCGAGGATGACGTGGACCACGAGCTGAAGCACGACGCGCGCCAGCCCGAACACGCGGCCGCCTCCCACGTGCGCAAAGCACTTCCAAAGGCGCTTGGCCAGGTCCAGCACCTGGAAAAGAGCCTGGAACAGCACCAATCCCGAGAACGAAGTGAGCCGACCCCGGTTGTCGTAGGCGACGGTCGGAATGGCACGGACAGGGCGGACGATTTCTGCTTTCCCGGTTCTCACCGGAGGTGCGCTCCTGTTGGGACGAGAGGCTGGTTGTCGAACTGCGTCTTAGACCGCGAAACAGGTCGCTCTTCCGGTTTTTCATGCGCTCGAGCTACGCGAGGGCGCGCAACTCCGAGGTCAACTTCGGCGAACTGGCGATCTCCGACGTCGGCATCGTTGCGATGACCCTTGCAATCGTAACGCTGGTCTTGCTCATCGCGAACCTCGTGAAAAAGCCGCTAATCCTCGGGATCGGTGGCCTCGCCGGACTGCTGTCGACGACCGCCGGCGTTCTCACCGATTTTGGTAGCGAGGTGATGAACTCACTTTGGGCGGCGCTCTTCGATCTCGAACCGGAGATGCTCGCGATGGTCTACGGCATCGTCGTCTTTGGCTGCTTCTCCCTCGTCCCGGTCGTCGCAAGCGCGTACGCGACTCTGCGAAAGGAAGTCCGACCGAGGGCCGGCAGTCGGGCTCAGGTTCAGCTTCCAGCTCAGGTTCAGCTTCCAGCTCCGGCTCAGCTTCCAGCTCCGGCTCAGCTTCCAGCTCCGGCTCAGCTTCCAGCTCCGGCT
>CAZYSW010000659.1:0-3240 GCA_964650105.1 uncultured Nannocystaceae bacterium | reverse complement strand
TCCCGCACATCCCCATGGTGGGCGAGCTCGCCATCTACTGCGGCGCCATGGTCGGGGCCGGCATCGGCTTCCTCTGGTACAACACCTACCCGGCCAGCGTGTTCATGGGCGACGTGGGCTCGCTTCCGCTGGGCGCCGGGCTGGGCTTTTTGGCCGTGGCGTCCAAAAACGAGTTCACCCTGCTCATCGTGGGCGGGATCTTCGTGCTGGAGACCGTCAGCGTGATCGTGCAGGTGGTTTCGTTCAAGCTCACGGGCAAGCGCGTGTTCAAGATGGCGCCGATCCACCACCACTTCGAGCTCAAGGGCTGGGCCGAGCCCAAGGTGATCGTGCGCTTTTGGATCATCAGCGTGATGCTGGCGCTCGTGGCCCTGGCCACCCTCAAGCTGCGATGACTCGCTTCGGGCGCGCGCTGGTGGTCGGGCTGGGGGCCAGCGGGCTCGCGGCCGCACGGCTCCTCTTGGCGCGCGGCGTGAGCGTGGTGGGCTACGACCGGCGCGAGCGGGTGGACGACCTGCCCGAGGGGCTCCAGCCCGCGCTCGGTGCCGAGACGGCGCCGGCGTGGGCGTGGGCGAACATCGACCTCTTGGTGCTCAGCCCGGGCGTCGCACCCGAGCCGTGGCTCGCCGCGCGTGCGACCTACGCTCCCCGGGCGGCCGTGCACGGCGAGCTGTCGCTGGGCCTCGCGCTGCTCGACGACGATCGACGGCCGCGTCCGCGGCGGGTGCTGGTCACCGGCACCAACGGCAAGAGCACCGTCACCGCGCTCACCGGCGCGCTCTTGTCCGCCGCGGGGCGACGCACCTTCGTCGGGGGCAACCTGGGCACGCCGGTGTGCACGCTGGTCCTCGACCTGGACGCGGGGCGTGAAAGCTGGCCCGACGATCTGGTCATCGAGTGCTCGAGTTTTCAGCTCGAGACCTTGCCCCCGCACCCCACCGACGTGGGGATCGTCCTCAACGTCACCCCCGATCACCTCGATCGCTACGCCACGCTCGAGGACTACGCGCGCACCAAGGCCAAGGTGTTCGACGGGATCGGACCTCGCGGGCTCGCGATCCTCGACGCGGAGGATCCGTGGTGCCCACGCATCGCCCCCACGCACTGTCCGGTGGCCTGGGTCGGTCGCGACGCCGTCCTCGACGGCGAGGGTGCCGACGCGCGTCTGGTGTTGCCCGGCGGGGCTGCGCTGCCGCGGGCGCTCTTGCGGCTGGCGGGGCGGCACAATGCACGCAACGCGTTGTTCGCCTTGATGGCCGCCGACCACCTCGGCGTACCGCCCCAGGCCCGTCAGCGGGCGTTGGAGAGCTTCGAAGGGTTGCCCCACCGCATGCGACACGTCCGGGATCTCGACGGGGTCGCCTGGTACAACGACTCCAAGGCGACCAACGTCGCCAGCGCGCTCGCTAGCCTCGGAGGGCTCGACCGCCCGTTCGTGCTGATCGCCGGTGGCCGCCTCAAGGGCGACGACCTGTCGCCGCTCGGCGAGCTGCTCGCTCGACGCGGGCGTGGGCTGGTGGCCATCGGCGAGTCCGCCGCACAGGTCGCTGCGCTCGCCCGACCACCGCTACCGGTGCGCACGGCATCCGACATGGCCGAAGCGGTCGCGCAGGCTCGCACCATGGCCCGCCCCGGCGATGCCGTCGTGCTCGCCCCCGCCTGCGCGAGCTACGACTGGTTTCGCAGCTATGCGCATCGCGGCGAGGTTTTCGAGGCAGCGGTCGACGCCCTCGCGCGCTCGGGCTGATCCCCGACACCCGAGCCTGCGCCCTGCCTCGGCCCATCGAGGAGCCGGCTTCTCGGGTCGATGATCCGAGACCAACGCATCCCGCTCGGGGACGACAGCACCTTCGTGTTCGCCGCCCATCACGGACCGCAGTCGAACCCGGCCTGTCCATGCGCTTGTCGACCTACGTGGCCGGCGCTTTCGAGCTGAAGGCCCACTGGTATCAACCCCTCTTCGTGGGAGACCAGTCCTGGCGCGGCGCCATGATGTTCACCCTCGCCTGGCAGCCCCTCTACGACCTTCGCCCCGACACCCGAGCCTGCGCCCTGCGGGTGCTGCGCTCGTCGGCCGTCGAGGACGGCGCGCATCGACGGAGGCCTGGCCGCGAGGCTCGCGAGACTTTCCGAGACCCTGCTAGCATCGGGCCATGCCCATTGAGCCCAGCGACGAAGAGGATCGGTACTTCAAGGAGCTCGAGATCGAGCAGCGCAAGAAGCTGCGCCAGAAGCTAAACATGAGCGCGCAGGAGCTCGAAGAGCGGCAGAAGATCGCGGCGAGCGTCGACACCAGCGATCTCTCCCTCGCCGAGCGGATCGAGGCGCTCGGGTTCGACGGTGACTCGGCGCGGGTGTTCGACCTTCTGCCTTTGGTCCACGTGGCGTGGGCCGACGGCACCATCCAGCGGGGCGAGCGGGCGGCGATCCTGCGCATCCTCGACAAGCGAGGCATCGAGCCGGGCTCGGAGGCATTCCGGACCATCGAGTCCCTGCTCGAGGAGCGCCCTTCCGACACGTACATGAAGCAGAGCCTGGCCGTCCTGCGCGAGATCGTGGGCGGGATCGGGGAGCGCAGCTCGGAGCTGGTCGACCTGTGCATCGAGGTGGCCGCGGCCAGTGGCGGGTTCTTGGGCCTGGGCAAGCGAATCGGCGACGAGGAGAAGACCCTCATCCAGGAGATCCTCGAGCAGCTCGGCCCCTACGCGGGCAACAAGTTCCGCAGCGATCTCGACGAGTAGACGCCCGCGGATCCCGGCGCCCGGCGCCCAGCCCGAACCGAGCGCCGCAGCATCGGTGCACGCCCGCCAGCATCGCGGGCGGCGGCGTCGGTCCTGCGATCGCTCGCGGAGGGCAAGAGCGTCTCCGTGCTCCGCGTCGGGTGTCGCGCGTGCCATGCACGCACCGCCGCGATCGGGCGCCCGCGCGTGGCGCAGCGCTCGAGGCCTGCCGCAGCGTCGCCTCGCCCAGCTCGATGCGCTCGATCGTCGTCGGGATCCGGCGTCGCGGCGTCTTGCGGCGATCGAGCGTGTCGAGGCGAGGACCCGTCGCGGCCTCGCACCTCCACCGGGCGGCGCGGACGCCCCTGCGCGCGACCGAGCCCGACGACGAGCGAGGACCCTTCCCGCTTGACCCCGCATGGGCGTTCGATCTCGACGCTCGCCGCATCGCGACCGCAAAGGTAGGGTCGGCCGCAAAGCACGGAGCGGGCGGGCCGGGCAGCGCCGCGCGGCACGACGG
>CAZYSW010000658.1:0-3240 GCA_964650105.1 uncultured Nannocystaceae bacterium | reverse complement strand
GGGGCAGCTCTTTCGCTACAGCTTCAACCCCCCGGGCAACACCGGGGACGGATACGCCATGGCGCTGCGCGCCGGCGCCGAGCTCTTCAACATGGAGTTCATGCAGCAGGGGCTGGCGACGACCTGGCCGACCCAGGCCATGGTCATGCTGTACGAGATGCCCGAGCCCTACAAGATGTTCAATCGGGAGGGCAAGGCGTTCATCGAGCGCTATCTGCCCGACGGGCTCGACCTGCAGGAAGTCTCGCGCCTGAAGGCCTACCACTGGCCGGTGAGCTGCCGCGATGCGGCGATCCATCTCGATCGAGCGATCCACGGCGAGGCGCTGGCTGGTCGCGGCACCGACCACGATGGGGTGTTCCTCGATCTGTCGGGCACCAAGCGGGGGTTCCAGCCGGAGGTCTTCGACGCGTACATGCGCTCGGTCGGCATCGACCTGGGGCACGACTTGCTGCAGATCCAGATCCACCACCACACCAGCAACGGTGGCGTCCGCATCGACGCCCACGGACAGTCCCGCGTTCGAGGGCTGTTCGCGTGTGGAGAGACCGCCGGCTGGCAAGGGGCCGACCGGTTGGGGGGCACCATGCTGGGGGGATCGCAGGTGTTCGGTTGGCGTGCCGGAACGCGCGCGGCCGAGGTGGCCCGCGATCGCCCGCAAGGCGTGGTCTCGCGAGACCGGATCGATGCGCTGCTGGTGGCGCCGCTTGCGCGTGCACGGGAGCGCCGGGGGCGGACCCGCCCGGGGGACCTGCTGCCTTCCTTGCAGCGTGCGATGTGGGAGCGGCTGCTGGTGGAGAAGGACGCCCGGCGGTTGGCCGAGGCCCGGGCCATCGTCCAGGAGCAGCGCGCCCGGCTGGAGGAGGACCTGTGCATCGCCGAGCCCTTCGACTGCGTGCTCCTGTTCGAGCAACGCAACCTGCTCGACGTCGCCGAGGTGATCATCGAGGCGGCGAGCCTGCGAACCGAAAGCCGCGGCTCGCACTATCGGGCCGACTACCCCGAGCGCGACGATGCGCAGTGGTTGACCAACATCTTCGTCAGCCGCGAGGGCGGCGCGCTGCAGCTACGCAAGCACTGGGTGAACGAGGCGCACGGCTTCGTCGACCGGGGCCGCATTCGGATCCAACCGTGGGGCTGAGCGGATTCGCGCGTTGCGCGGGACGTCTCATCGCGCGGCGTCGTGCTTGCGACGCTCGACGCCGTGGGGGGCCCGGCCGCGAGCCTTGCGACGGTCGGGCAGAAACTCGCCCCACAGGCCGCGACTCCAGGGGATGGCGCCCGTGCGGCGTGGCTCGGGGAGGGAGACGGCGATTCGTCGCAGGTTCAGCCGTCCCAAGGTCGGCGGCGAGTCGGAGCCCATGCTGACACCTTAGCCGGTCGCCGACGCGGTCCCAAGAAATCGGCGCACCGCCGCTTCGCCTCGCCGCGGCGGTGCGCACGAGGCCGCGCCGGCTCGCCGCGGGCGCGACCGAAGGACGCTCACATGCGACGCATCCGGACGTATCGGTGCATCTCCGGGAAGAACTTGTAGAGCGCGGCCCCGAACACCAGGGCGACGGTGCCCGCCAGCCACAAAGCCGGGTTACGGGTCAAGGCGTTGGTTCGTCTGTTTCGCAGCATGGCTTTCGTCCTGGTTGGGGTTCGTCGTGGACGGGTCTTGCAGCGTCGCGGCGATGATCTCGTGCACGAGGTCGATGGCGACATCCACCGCGTGCTGGACACGCGGGGTCAGGCCCATGTGCTGGGAGAGGTCGCCCGGCTCGCACCCGACGATCAGGATGCGAGGGAGGCGAGAGCCCATCGCGCGGACCGTCGCGAACACGGTGGGGAGATCCATGCCGTGGCCGTTCGCGTCCCGAGCCCGGACGGGGTCGGCGAGGTCGGGCTCGAGGATGCAGGTGCTCCCCGGGGATGCGCCGTGCGGAAGCGCGTCCACGACCACCAAGAGCTCGGGTGGGTCGAGTAGGTCGTAGGCCAGGTGCATGCCCCGAATCCCGTAGTCTTTGACCACGACGCCCTCCGGCAGCGGCTGCTCGGCCATGCGATGGGCGACCTCGACCCCGAAGCCGTCGTCCCCGAAAAAGACGTTGCCGACGCCGGCGATCCAGATGCGGGCCGTCATGCATCGCCTCCGGGGCCGGTGACGATCGGCTCCACCTCGTCGGCGTAGTAGTAGTGGAAGCGGCCGTACCAGCGGTGAAGGTTTGCGGCCGGATCGGCGTCCAGCGTGACCGCGAAGCACAGCCGGCCGTCGACGTCTTCGAGCACCTTCTCGATGGTGGCGGTCTGGCCGACGAACAGGAGATCCTGCGCGTCGGTGCGCCGCGCTCCGGGGCACAGGCGCACGCGCATGCCCGGCCGCAGGCCCACGCAGACGCAGGCGGGCTGCGCCTCGGGGCGCGGGACCATCTCGGCGGCGCGGAGCTGACGGATCGCCCCGTGCAGACGCTCGAGCACCTCGGGCGGCATCGCCTCCACGTGATCGACGATGGCCGCGGCCCTGGGATCGGTGGCGCGGGCCCGGGCCTTCTCCTCGTCGGTGAGCAGGAGGGTGCGCAGGGCGAGCAGCTCGTCGATCTCGGTGGCGTCGTGGAAGTCGCCGGGACTCTCGGGCGCGATGCGAGGATGGTCGTACAGCGCGATGGGAGCCGAGAGCAGGAGATCGGTGTCGCCGTCGTCACCGGCCAGCACCGGGTAGGCGTGGACGTTGCGACAGGCCTGCGCCGCCTGTTCGGCCCAGGCGGGAGGGTCGAGGACCGACAAGAAGCTGCCGTGCTCGACCCGCAGAAGCAGGTGGGTCGAGACGCAGGAGGCGAGAAGGGCCTCGTGGCGCGATGCGCCGAGGTCGGGCCACGGGGTGACGTTTTCGATCCGCGCGCGCAGCCGGACCAGCGGGTGCGGGGCTTCGACGCGCTCGGCGGCGAGGATCACCCGCCCTTCGACCGGATGCGTCCGAAGCCGGATCGTCGGATCCGCCGAAGGATCCTGCCGGGGATCGGGTGCTCGGTCGCCGCCTTCGAGGTGGAAGGCCACCGTGGTGTCGAGCGGCTCGGCCCCGTAATCGGGGATCTCGAGGTCGAAGTCGACCTCGCGCAGCGCCCCCTCGTCCCACACCGAGGGCGCGGGCGGGTCCATCGGCGCGAGGTCGGAGGCCGAGGAGGGCTCCGACGTTCGCCGCACGACCTGCAAAAAGCGCAGGCGCCCGGCGACGCGCGAGGTCTGCTCGGCGATCGCGCC
>CAZYSW010000657.1:0-3247 GCA_964650105.1 uncultured Nannocystaceae bacterium | reverse complement strand
TCGCGCCGGTGCGGGGAGTCGTGCAAGGAGAATGCCGGACGCGGGGAGACCCGACGCGGGTGCCGGGGCCAGGCGCCAGGCCGTCGTGCGCGGTCGAGGGGGCTACCAGTGGGGAAGGCTGCCGTGGGGGGACAAGAAGTACTTGGCCGGGGAGACGAACAGGAAGTTGCTGACCCGACTGGTGTAGATGCAGGCGTAGTTTTCGACCTGCGCGCCGAAGCGGCTGGTGTCGTGGCGCTCGGCGAAGCTCGAGCCCCAGTAGGGATTGAAGGCCGCATCCACCTCCTGGGTGCGCCGGTCGAGGGTGTCGAGGGTCTCCTGCTCGTAGGTGCGCAACCGCTCGAGCCGCTTGCGGATCCGCGTCCGGGTCTCGTCGAGTAGCTTCTGCGCCTCGTCGCGATCGAGGCCGATCGCGACCAGATCGTCGGGCGCGAGGCGCCCCAGGATTCGGCCCAGGTAACGGTATGCGCTCACCTCCTCGGCGAGTTGCGACCGCAACGTGTAGAGGCTCTCGATCTCGCGTAGGGTCATCCCGCGCGCCCGCCGAACCCTCAGCTCGTTCTGGAGCTCCTGCACGATGAGCGCGGTTCTCCAGCCGGAGCTCTTCTTCGACTTCACGATGTCGCCGTAGATGTGGTCGCCGACGTAGAGGACCTCGTCGGGGTAGCCCCCCAGCGAGCTCTGGAACCCGAGCTGGTTTCCACCCTGGTAGATCTTGCCGCGCTGCACCTGCGGCTTGGGCGGGCCGATGGGGTGACCGTCCCGGTCGAGCTCCTGGAACGGGAGCCCGTCGGTGAAGAATCGCGGCTTGTTCGAGCCCACCACGATCCAGTCGAAGTAGGCCATCCAGCCGCCGTACGAGGACAGCTCGTCTCCCAGCACGTAGCGCATGACCGCGTCCGTGTAGGGGAAGAAGCTGTTGGTGAGGACGAACAACTTCTTGCCGGCCGAACGCAGCTTGTGGAGCGCGTGCGGCAGGTCCGGGTCGCGCTCGATGAACCGCCCGGGATGGGCCTTGATCACGTCCTTGATCGATCCGTCGCGGTGCGCCTCGTCGATGCACTCGCGGACGTCGAGCCACGCCTCGGCATAGCTGGGCGGCCCCTCGGCGCCCCACAAGTCCGGCTCGTTGTCGATGAGCTCGACGACGTCGGCGAACAGCGTCACCTCGGGGAGGGCGAAGAGGGTGTCGACGGCGGCGAATCGCTCGTGTTCCTGACCGAGCCGCTGCGCGCGATAGACGGCCTTGCGCTCCTCGCGACTGAGCTTCCCCTTCCCGTGATAGGCGCGGCCCACATAGCCGTGCCGATCCATCTTGATGATGTTCCCGAGCTTCTTGTCGACCATCAGGCCCCGAATCGCGAAGCGGGGATCGGCCTCGATGTCGCGCAGCTTCTCGGGATAGCCGCGGGCGACGAGCTTGGCGATCGTCGCCTGCAGCGAAATCTCCTCGATCGCTTCCTGGCGATAGATCGCCAGCGTGTAGTCCATGTCGAAGCCGATGATGCTGATGGTGTCGAGGTTCAGGTCGCGGTTCGTGAAGATCCGGCGATCGTAGGGTGCGTCGGCTTCGAGCCCAGCCTCGAGCAGCAGCTTGCGAATCGGCGTGGGAAGATCGAATTCGACGGCCAAGGGGCGGGTAGCTTAGCGCGGAGTCGGAGGCGAAGCGACGCGGTCGGTGCCCGACGTGCGGCTCGGGGACGCAGGGCCGGGCCGGCCGGAGCATCCCGCGGGATGGGCGCAAGCTCCTTCGCGGCGGGCGTCGCGGTGCGAGCGAGCCGACGACGACGACCCGTACCGCGCGGCGACGACATCGTCGTCCCGCGGAACGTTTCCGGTGGCCTGCTAAGGCGCCTGGGTGCTGTGGAGGTACTCGTCGCGGCACACCGAGACGGCGGAGTTGTCGTTGTTGTGTCCGCCGCCGTAGCCCTCGTCGGGGGTCTGCGGATTGAGCGGCAGCGCCGCCTGGGTCAGCCCCAGGAACACCTCCTGCTCGATGGTGACGCTCGTGTTGCGCACCGTCGCCATGGCGGTCACCACCACGCGACCGTCGCCGTCGACGGTCCAGTCCGCGCTGCCTCCGATGCCGAGGACGTCCGCGCTGTTGTTGCGAACCCAGACCGAAACCCGGGCCTCGGGGTCACCGCTGGCGACGAGATCGCGAAGCGGAAGGTCGCACCAATTGGTGGGCGCCTGCTGGGCGTCGTCGAGGAAGGCCACCGCGCCCTGGCGCATGCAGGGCCGGCCGCCGCAACCGACCGGCGCCCCCGCGAGGATCTCGTTGCGCTGTCCGGTGGCGACGACGTTGAGGTCGGGGATGCAGTCGCCGCAGGGATCGCTGCACGTCGCACCCTGCGGGTTGTAGCCGGCCAGCGCCGCGCCGAGCTGCGCCCCGTCCATGCCCATGTACTGTGCGACCGCGAGGTCGACCGCGGCCTGAGCGGCCATCAACGCGCGTTCGCGGGCGACGAGCTGACCGGCCTGGGTCACCTCACGCACCGACGAACGTACCGCGAGCAGACCGATGGTGAGGAGCGACACGGTCAGGAGCATCACGCTCACCATCGTCACCCCACGCTGGCTCCGGATCCGCACCTTTTGCTCGAGTGAACGTCGCCGCATCGTCTCGCCTCCTCACCTCGCCCGGGGGTTGCGCCAGCGCAAGTTCTCCGGGGTGAATCGCTCGCTCAAACTGAAACGCTCCTTGAATCCGGTGGGCGACACCATGGCCGGCCGGTCCTCGACCGCGGCGACCCGATCGGTGGCGAGCCCCACCGCGGCCTCGAAGGCCTCGCTGGAACCAATCAGCGTCACGCGGAGCGTCTGGGGACTCATGCGGAACGCCGGCGGTGGCGTGTCGCTGCCCTCGACCACCACCCACTCCGCCGCGTGCGCCTCGCCGGTCCCGTAGTAGACGCAATCGGGCGCCCACTGCTCGTTGGCCGCGTTGCCGAGCCACTCGTCGCGGGTTCGAAGCCCCGACTCGACCGAGTTCTCGTCCACCGTGAAGTTGGGCTGATTGGCGTAGGGACCCTCGGCCGGCCCGACCTCTTCGTACCCGAGGTCCGGCACCGGCAGGTCGTCGTCGCTGGTCCCGGGATCGACCTCTGCGCCCAGGACGGTGTACCCGTCGCATCCTACCGCGACCTGCATGTCCTCGATCATCGGCCCGATGGCCACGGCCGCGGGCGGCACCGCGCTGCCGAACAGGTGGAGCTGCGGCGCGCGACACTCCCCCGCGTTGCAG
>CAZYSW010000656.1:0-3249 GCA_964650105.1 uncultured Nannocystaceae bacterium | reverse complement strand
CCCCGAACACCGGAACCGGAACAGGAATCGGAACCGGGAACCGGGAACCGACTGGAACCGGAACCGGAACCGGAACTGGAACTGGCTCCGGAACTGGCTCCGGAACTGGAACTGGCTCCGGAACCGGACCTGAAAAGCCGGGGTCCGCGGCCGCTTCGGTCGGGGTTTTCGGGGGGCTGGGGGGGCGTTATGCTCAGGGCGTGTCTGCGCTCGGCCGTGTCGTCCTGGGGGTCGCGCGCGCAGGGGGGCTGGCGATCGTCGCGGTGGTGGGGGCCTGCGACGAGCCCGAGGACGAGTCTCCGCAGGAGCAGGCGTTGCTCGAGAAGCTCGAGCGGATCGACGGGCGGCTCGCGGCGCTCGAGGCCAGGCTCGAAGAGACGTCGGAGCCGGCGAACGGCGTCGCAAGACGAGCCCTCACACCGCCCACGCGCGCCGACCCCTTCTCGCCCGAACGTGCCACACCGGCCCCGACGGAATCGGTGCAGGTCGTGCTGGAACCGAATCACATCCTCCTCGACGGGAAGCCCGTGACCATGGAGGCGCTGCGGGAGAAGCTCACCGCGGCCGCGGACCGGCAGCCGACGCTCGTGCTCCGGGCCGCAAAGCGGGTGCCCTACGGGCGTGTCTTGGAAGTCACGGGTCTGGCGCGGTCGCTGGGCTACCGCCACATCGCGATGGCGACCGAGGTGCCCGAGCCGCTCGAGTCTCCGTGAGCCTCGGCGCGCCCGAGCGGCGAGGACCAAACGAGCGCGGCGGTCCTCGGAGCCGAGACGACGTCTTCGGGACCCTTTCCGGGTCCGGGGTCCTCACTCCGCGAAGATGAACTGAACGCGGCGGTCCTTGGAGCGCGACGACTCGTCCGTGCCCACCGCTTCCAGGCTGCCCTTCGGGACCACCTGCAGGTCGTCGGCCGGCACCCCCTTCTCCACCAGGAAGTTCTTGACCGCGCTGCCGCGCCGCTCGGTGAGCAGGATGTTGTACTCCTCGGTGCCCCGATTGTCCGCGTGCGCCTCCAAGAAGACGCGGCCCGGGTTCTGGGCGAGGCATTCGGCGAGCTTTCCGAGCTCCTCCTGGGTGTTGGGCGTCAAGGCGTCGCTGTCGAAGCCGAAGAACACCGCTGCGATTCCGCACGGGCCGCCGTCGGCGTCGCCGAGGTTCCCGGAGAACACGCAAAACCCTCCATCACAGATCTCGTCGATGGGGCATTGGTCGTCGGTTTGGCACTGTCCAGCGGACGCGCACCGCCCGGTGTCGAGGTTGCACGTCGACGGCGAACAGTCGAGATCCTCCACGCAGGCGGTGCACACCCCGGCCTTGCAGGCGAGGCCACCCACGCAGCCCGAGCGATCCGTGCAGGGGTCACCCTCTTCACCGGAGGGTCGGCCCGACCCTTCGGCTCCGGGCGGCTGACACCGAAAGTCGATGCACATCAGCGGAGGCTGCCCTTCGGCGGAGTGCGCGACGCAGTCCGCGTCGGTCTTGCAGTTCTGGCACGTCCCGTCGACACAGGTCTCGCCCAGCTCGGCCTTGCAGTCTTTGTCCTTCTTGCAGCTCGGGTAGTTCTTGTTCTTGCAACCGGGCGACAGCACCAGCAGGGGAAGGGCCGCGAGCAGGATCGGGAGAAGACGGGGCATGGGAAACCTCGGGGGTCGACGGATCTCGTTTTTACCACGAGCGGCGCCGCCCGCGTGCCCGCCGACGCCCCTGCACGCCCGCGCAGGCCGCCCTCACTCGCGGTCCTCGGGCGTGTTTCGTGGGCTCGCTCGCCAATAGAACGACGGCCCGCGCACGTTCTCGTCGACGGTCAGGGGCTCTCGAATGGACGGGAAGGCCCGCTGCTCGCAATCGGGCCGTTCGCACAGACGGCAGGTGACGCCGATGGGGACTGCGCCCTGGAGGCGGTCGAGATCGAAGCCATCGGAGTACACCAGCGCGCGCGCGTGCTCGATGCGACAGCCCAGACCGATGGCCTGCACGGTGTGTGGGGTGCGATGGCCCCCCCGCCCCTTGGGCACCGTCCGCGCCACGCAGAAGTACGCCTCACCGTCGGGCATCACCGAGATCTGGATGCGCACCGCCCCGGGGGTCAAAAAGGCCGAGAATACGTTCCACCGCGGACACGCGCCCGCGAAGCGGGCGAAGCGGATGCCGGAGGCCGAGAACCGCTTCGAGATGTTGCCCGCCAGGTCCACGCGGATCATGTGAAAGGGCACCCCTTCGGTCCCCTCCTTGCGCAGCGACGTGAGGCGGTGACAGACCTGCTCGAAGCTGGCACCGAAGCGGTGACCGAGAACCTCGATGTCGTAACGCTCCTCGCGCGCGGCCTCGAGCAGGGCCATGTAGGGCATGACGACCGCTCCGGCGAAGTAGTTGGCGAGCACCATCCGGCACAGTGAACGTGCTTCGGGTGACGTCAGGCCCGGATCGTCGGCCAGCTCGTCCAGGAGGTCGGGAAGGCGCAGCAGCCCGATCTGGGCGGCCATTCCGAACGTTCGACTGGAGAGCGCGAGGGTGTTCGACAACAGCAGGGTCTTGCTCTGCGGATCGAAGCGGCGCAGCGCACCGTCGGAACGATGCAGCGCCGCCGGCTTCACGCGCACGCCGAGGTCGCGCTCGAGGTGACGCAGAAGACCGCCGAACACGTCGTGTCGCTGCAGTTCGGCCTCGGCCCACAGCCGCTCGGCCTCGGCCTCCAACTCGGGGAAGTAGTTGCGGTGGGTCTGGATGAAGTCCGAGACCTCCTCGGACGCCATCGGCGAGCGCTGCACCAACCCGGCGACCTGCTGGTTGGCGTAGATCTGGGAGGCGAGCGAGTCGGCCGACGCGCGCGCCTGCTCGAAACCACGAAACAGCGTCAACATCGAGCGCGCGAGGTTCGGGCTCCTCTCCACCAGCTCGGCGATCTCTCGGGGGCTCACGTCGTGACCCTCGAAGATCGGGTCCGACAACACTTCGGAGAGGTCGCCGACGAGCTGCTGATCCGACTCGGGCGTGAACGCCTCCAGGTCGAGGCCGAGCTCCTTGGCCAGCCGCAGCAACAGGGCGGCCGTCAGGGATCGCTGACCGTGCTCGATGAGGTTGAGGTAGCTCGGCGAGATCTCCAGCCGGCGCGCCAGCTCCACCTGCGTCAGCCCCCGTTCGCGCCGCACGGCGCGCACCTTGGGACCCAATCGGGCGGTATCGCGGTTCACAAGGAGAATTTTTACATCTTTTACACATTCTCGTCCAGGGGAGCCAAGGTGGGGAATT
>CAZYSW010000655.1:0-3252 GCA_964650105.1 uncultured Nannocystaceae bacterium | reverse complement strand
GGAAGCCTACGTGGGACCCAGCGTCGGTCGCGAGGTCTCCCGGGGGATCTTCGGCCTCTCCGGCAACCTGTACCTGTCGCCCGCCATCCCCTTCACGCTCTTCGTGAGCGTAGGCGGAGGTGCCGTGTTCACCAACGGGAAGGTCGATGCGTTCCGCGACGCACGGTGGGCGTACCTCGTCAGCCCCGGCGGCGGCATGTGGATCATCTTCAAGCACAACGTGGGGATCCGCTTCGATTTCCGCAATCACATCGTGTTTCGAGCCGACGAAGCACTGTCACGACAGGAGTACTCCGGTGGTCTCGCATTCACCTTCTGATCCACGCGCCCCGCGTCCGGCTCGTCGCGTCGTGGCGCTGGCGGCCGCCCTCTCGTTGGGCGCTTCGGGGTGCGCACGCGCCGTCTTGCCGTCCGAGAAGGCCTACCTCGCCGACCCCATCATGCAGTTCGGCTCCGATGGCCTGGAGGCCGCCGCCGACGCCCACGTCATGAACAACCGAGAAGGCGCGGCGGGAGGCAGCGGCACCGTAGGAGGAGGTTGCGGTTGCAATTGATCCGGCAGATCCTCGGCCTCGTCTCGGTGGTCCTGATCGTCCTGGTGTCCTCGCGTGCGGACGCCGATGACAAGGTCCGGGCCGCCGTGACGTATTTTCGGGAGCCTGCCGCCAACACACCCGTCGACGTCGTCCATCCCCAGGTCAGCTACAGCCAGGATTACACCGACCACTTCGGTCTCGAGGCCAGCTACGACGCGGACATCGTGACGGGCGCCACGCCGCAGGTCTTCGGGGTGGACGCCGTCACATCCGCGACCAAGTTCGACGACGTGCGGCACAACGGGGCGCTGGGGCTGCGGTTCATCACCGAGTACGCCATCTTGCGCGTCGGGGGCGGCTTCGGAGGCGAGAGCGACTACCGCTCGGGGACGGTGTCGACCGGGATCACCACCGAGCTGTTCGATCGGAACACCCAGATCGCGCTGGACTACACCCACAATTTCGATCAGGTCTGCGACGCCAACAACCAATCCGCCGAGGAGCTGCTCGAGCTGCGGGCACTCGACAGCAGCAGCCGGTGCTTCACGCGTTCGGACCTGGTCTCCACCCGCAAGCTCGCCATCGACACCGTGCAGGGCTCGGTGACCCAGGTGGTGACGCCGTGGTTGCTCGTGCAGGCGGGAGCCACGGGCCAGTTCCTGCGTGGGTTCCAGGCGAACCCGTATCGCCAGGTGCTCTTGGGCGCGCGTGCCGTGCAGGAGCACCTCCCCGACATCCGCAATCGCGCCGCGGTGTTCGCCCGCGCCAAGTTCGCCCTCGAGCCGATTCGGGGCTCGATCGAGGCCGGCGTACGGGGCTACTTCGACTCGTGGGCAGTCGAGGCCTTCACCGGCGAGCTGGCGTGGGATCAGTACCTGGCGCGCCCGTTCATCGTGCGCCTTCGCGGCCGGTGGCACATTCAGGACTCGGCGCTCTTTTACAGGGACGGCAACGAGTACGCGACCAGCGGCCCGCTGGGCAGCTACTGGACCGGCGACCGCGAGCTGTCGGCCCTCATGAACCAGACCTACGGCGCCAAGGCGACCTACCTCCTTCGCGCCCAGGACAAGCCGTTCTTGAAGGTGATCGACGCGTTCGTGCTGTCGGTCAAGGCCGACCTCCTGTTGTACCGGTCGCTGACCGACAACCCCGACCAATCCCCCAACGCCGAACGAACCCGAGGCCTCCTGGATGCGGTCGTCGTGCAGGCCCAGTTCGGATTCGACTTCTGAGGCCGCCTTCGCCGACGTCGGCGGGGACAGGCCGAAACCCGAGCGCCGGTCGCCGGAACCCGAGCCGGAACCGGAGCCCGAAGCTGGAACCGGAGGCGGAGGCGGAGGCGAAGCCCGAAGCTGGAACCCAAAGCCCGGAGCCCGAAGCTCGGAGAGCCGGTGTCGTCACCCGCGAAATCTCGCCGATGGCCTGGTCTAAAGGCCCTCGAGGTGGGCCTTTTGGACGATGCGGGCGTCGAGGGTCACGTAGCCGCGCGAGCCGACCAGGCGCACCGGTCCGAGGTCGACGCCGAGGATCCGATCGCCGGTTCGCGAAAAGAGCGTGTCGAGCTGCAGGAACAACTCGGCGAGTCCTCGAACGTCCGGATCGGTCTGGCGCCGCAGCGCGGGGGTGGGGACCCGGGAGAGCACCGCGTGGGCGAGCATCACCGCATCGATGGGCTCGAGCGGGCACAGGCCCAATGCCGGCTCGATGGGGGCGGGGGTGTCGAGGACCCGCCCGTGGAGCACGACGTCGCCGTCGGGTAGGCGAACGCCTCCGCAGTGGAGGTCGAGACCGTCGTCGAGCATCTCGGCGACGAGCACGCCGTCCAGGCGGGCCGTCGGAGCGCGCCGTTCGATGTTGTCGACGATGGTCGCGTAGGCCCGTCGAACCGCGGCGCTGGTCGACAGCGACAGCACCACGCCACCGATGTCGGAACGTCGCCGCAGATCGGGGCTGAGGGCCTTGAGGACGACCGGGTAGCCGATGCGCTCGGCGAATCCCGCCGCTCCGCTCGCGGATCCGGCGACCGCCTGCCGGGTGACGTCCATGCCGAAGCCGCGAAGCACGACCTTGCTCTCCTGATCGGTCAGCACCTCGCCGGCCGAACGCAGCACCTCCTCTGCGCGACGGACCCCTTCCTCCTCCGGGATCGGGCGACGCGGTAGCGCGCCTTCGAGGAACGTCTCGACGGCGCGCGCCCGCAGCAGGGCCCGCTGCGCCAAGAACGATGCGGTCGGCGCTTCGGTGGACATGCCGGGTTCGGGTTGTTCCATGCCCACGACCGCGCCGGTCATCGGCAACGCACGGCGGGCCTGGATCCAGACGGCCATGGACTCGGGGTCGACCGCAGGCGAGGCGGCGCCTTCGTCGCCGCGGCGGAGGCCTTCGAGCACCAGCGCCACCACGCGCGGCGCAGGGAACACCGGCCCGGTCGCGCGCTCGAGCGCGTGGGCAGCGACGGCGCGCTCGAGGAGGCATGGATCCGCATCTGCGGGGTCGGGGGTGGTCACGCCGAGGGGGACCAGCACGTGCGGTGCCGTCGATCGCCGGGCCCACCGCGCCCATGCGGTGGACAGGTGCTCGGCTGCGACGTAGCCGGCCACCGGATAATCGGCGAGCGCGGGCGACTGGAGCGCTCGCCACAGCCACGGCGGCGTGGGGCACAGCGCGAGCTTGAAGCCGACGCCCCCGAGGGTACGGATCAGGCCGTCGAGCTCTC
>CAZYSW010000654.1:0-3266 GCA_964650105.1 uncultured Nannocystaceae bacterium | reverse complement strand
AAGGACATTCGCATCGGCGACTACGTGACGGTCAGGCGAGCCGGCGACGTGATCCCCGAGGTGGTCGGCCCGGTGGTGTCCCGACGTACGGGCCAAGAACGCGTGTTCACGATGCCCGAGCGGTGCCCCTTCTGCGACAGCCCCATCGTGCGCCCCGAAGGCGAGAAAGTCGCCCGTTGTACCGGCGGACTGAAGTGCCCCAGCCGCGTCCGGGAGTGGTTGTTCCACTTCGGCAGCCGAGGGGCGATGGACATCGACGGCTTGGGGTACAAGACCATCGACCTCCTGCTGGACAAGGGACTCATCCGCACACCGGCGGACATCTTCTTCCTCAAACCGGAGGACGTCCGCGCGCTCGAGAGGTGGGGAGATCTCTCCACCGCGAACCTCATGCAAGCGATCGACCGCGCGCGTGACAGGCCGGTGCACCGGCTCTTGGTCGCGCTCGGGATCCGTCACGTGGGGACTACGGTCGCTCGGCTTCTCGCCCAGCGGTACCGCAGCATCGAAGCCATCTTGAATGCCAGCGAGGAAGAGCTCTCCGCGCTCGACGGCGTGGGACCGGTCATCGCACGTTCGATCCGCAGGTGGGCCGAGGACGACGAGAACCGGGCCCTGATCGCGCGGCTTCGCGAAGGGGGCGTTCGTCTCGAGGACCCGGCGATCGAGGGCTTGCAGAGCGACCTGCTCCAGGGGATCGCCCTCGTCATCACCGGTACGCTGACGGGCTTCAGTCGAGACGCCGCGAAGAACGCAGTGCTCGAGCGAGGGGGCAAGGTGACCTCCTCGGTGTCCAAGAAGACGACCGCGGTCGTCGTGGGGGACTCTCCGGGAAGCAAGCTGGAGAAGGCGAACGCGCTCGGTGTGCCGGTCATCGACGAAGAGACGTTCAAGAGGCTCCTCAGCGAAGGTCCGAGCGTGCTCGAATCCCGGTGACGGCGGGGGGAGCCCGAACGCGCCGGCCCGCCACGCCCCGGACGCTGCGGCCAGGGCGCGGGTTTGCACCCCCGAGTCCCGTGAACGCGGTCGCATCGGCGCTGGCCATGTGCCCCGGCCGCAACGTCGAGCAACGCAGCCAGCGTCGGCGGGGACGGTGTCGTCGTCTCGCGGGACTTCTCCGAGACCCTGCTAGAATCCGAGCAGTGTCCATGCATGGGCCATACGGCGTACCGAGGCCGGGCACCACCGTGGGCAAGTACCGGATCGTCCGTCGCCTCGCGATCGGCGGGATGGCGGAGGTCTTCTTGGCGCACACGCGTTCGCTTCACGGATTCGAGAAGCTCGTGGTGCTCAAGAGGATCCTTCCCCAGTACGCCGAGAACATGGAGTTCGTGCGCATGTTCCTCGACGAGGCGCGGCTGGCCGCAGCACTCGACCATCCGAACATCGTGCATGTCCATGACGTGGCCGAAGTGGGAGGCTCCTTCTTCATCGCCATGGAGTACATCCATGGCGTGAGCCTCCTCAAGGTGATGCGGGCGCTGACCGAGGCGCGACGCCCGTTGCCGCTCGAGCATGCCCTCAACATCGTGATCGGCGTGTGTGCCGGGCTGCACCACGCCCACGAGAGAATCGGGCTCGACGGCAGGCCCCTCGGCATCGTGCACCGCGACGTATCGCCGCCCAACGTGCTCATCAGCTTCGACGGTGCGGTCAAGGTGGTGGACTTCGGTATCGCCAAGGCCAACACGGCCACCACGTCGACGGGCGTCGGTACCCTCAAGGGCAAGATCCCGTACATGTCACCGGAGCAGTGCCGCACCGATCCGCTCGATCGGCGCAGCGACATCTTCTCCATCGGGATCATTCTCTACGAGCTCACCGTGGGACGTCGGCTCTTCGCCGCCGACACCGAGATCGCCATCATTCAGAAGATCACCACCGGGGGATTTCCCCCTCCCACGTCCGTGCACCCGGCCTATCCACCCGAGCTCGAGGCGCTGGTCATGCGAGCCCTTCAGCTGGAGGTCGATGCCCGGTTCCCCACCGCGCGCGACCTGCAGGTGGAGCTGGAGGAGTTCGCCCGCGAGTACAAGCTCGCGATCTCCTCGGCTCGCCTCGCGGCGTTCATGGAGGATCTCTTCGACGAGGAGGCGCGACGATGGCCGACCAACCCGGCCGCGGCCCAGCCGTCCCCGAGCGCCTACTCCCCCGGATCGTACGGAACGCAGCCGGCATTTCCCGGACAGACCTACGGACAGGGATCCATGGAGACGGCGGTGCCGGCCACTGCCCTGACACCCAGGCCACCCGACCCCGACCTCGCCGCCTTCGACGAGGCCCTCGGGCGACTGCTCGACGGCAGCGCGGGGCTCGAAGACGTGACGGACAGGCTCGAGGACCGGGGGAAGGGATTGATGGATCTCGATCTCGACAATCTGGAGGTCGAAGACCTCGACCCGAGCAAGTTCACGAAGGAGTGAGGGGGGCTCGAGCGTTCCGCTCCAGCTCTTCGAGCAGCGCGGCCCACTGCCCGGGCGCGACCGTGCGCGTCACGATCTCGCAGTTCTTCGGCCGCCAAAGGCCGATCCGGTCGCGGGGCAACCCATCGAACGCACCGATGACGGCGCGGATCAGCGCCCCATGGGCGACCACCAACGTGTGAGAGGTGCCGTCGTCGACCCTCGACAACCAACGTAGGGCCCGGATCGCGACGTCTTCGAGGCTCTCACCGCCCGGTGGGCGGGTTTGCCAACCGAGGAACACGTCGATCTCTCCGGCAGCCTCGATCTCGGAGATGATCCTGCACTCCCAGTCGCCGCAGCACCGCTCTCGTAGCTGATCGGTGACCGTCAGGGGAATGTCGCGCCCGGCAAGCAAGATCTCGGCGGTACGGTGGGCGCGGCGAAGGTCGGACGCGAACGCGCGGTGCACGACGATCTCGTCGAAGTCGGCCCGAGCCGTCCGCGCCTGCTCCACGCCCAGGTCCGTCAAGTCGACGTCGTGCGTCCCGGCGAACCATCCCTCGTGGTTCGCGAGGCTCTGTCCGTGTCGGACGAAGTGCCAATCCGGCATGCGCTCACACGATGGCCGATGCGAAGCACGCCGGCAACAATCGGGGACTCACCGTGCTTGTCCGACGAGCCGGGCGTGCGCCGTCGCCCGGTACGCGAGGTAATCAGGAGGCGAGAACAGCGCCCACACCAGCATGGGGGAGGCTTGCGGATCGATCTCGCGCAGCCGCGCGGAGAACGACATGCCTTCGACGATGGTGGAGTCGAGCACCTGATAGTGACCGGCCGGGAGCAGGTCGGCGCGGTCGCCGA
>CAZYSW010000653.1:1192-3270 GCA_964650105.1 uncultured Nannocystaceae bacterium | reverse complement strand
GACTTCGAGCCTCATCGGGACTTCGAGCTTGCGCTGACCCCGGACGAACTCACCGTCGAGGAGCGCGCGGCCGCCGGCGGCGCCTCGCCCGACGACTTCGACTTGGAGGTTTGAGCCACCGTGGAAGCGTTCGATCGACTCTCTCCAGCACTCCAGTACCAGGTCGTGAACGGCCTGGGCTGGACGGGTTTGCGCCCAGTGCAGGAGCAGTCGACGCACGCGATCCTCGACGGAACGAACTGCGTGATCCTCGCGCCGACTGCGGGCGGCAAAACCGAGGCTGCGCTCCTGCCGTTGCTCTCGCGGATGAACACGGAGGACTTCGAGCCGGTCTCGGTCCTCTACGTCGCTCCCATCCGAGCGCTCCTGAACAACCAGGAGAGCCGCCTGCGCGCCCTCACGGCGCTCGTCGGGCGAACCGCCGGCAAATGGCACGGCGACGTCGGGCAGGCGGCGCGAAAGCGAATGCTCAAGGCGCGTCCGGACATCCTGGCGATCACGCCCGAGTCACTCGAAGCGATGTTCCTGAGCACGCGAGTTCCCCCGCAGCACATGCTCGGGAACGTCCGCGCGATCATCATCGACGAGATCCACGCCTTCGCGGCAGACGACCGCGGCTCGCACCTCGTCTCGCTCATCGAGCGGATCACGCGGTTGTCCGGGCACGACATCCAGCGGATCGGTCTCTCGGCCACCGTGGGCGATCCGGACGACATCGTCGCCTGGTTGAGTGGGAGCTCGATGCGCCCAACGCGGGTGATCGATCCGGGCGGCGCGAAGCGCGAGCCGAAGCTCATGCTCGACCACGTCGGCAGCCTCGAGAACGCGGCGCTCCTCATCGACCGCATGTACCCGGGAACACGTCGGCTCGTATTCGTCGACAGCCGGCGTGGGGTAGAGCGGCTCGGGCACGCGCTCGCGCAGCGCGATGTGGATGTTTACCTGTCGCACTCCTCCCTCGCGCTGTCCGAGCGGGCGGCCGCAGAGGCGGCGTTCACCGAGGGGTCGAACTGCGTGATCGTGGCCACGAGCGCCCTGGAGCTGGGCCTCGACGTCGGCGACCTGGACCACGTCATCCAGATCGACGCGCCAGCAACGGTGTCCTCGTTCCTTCAGCGCATGGGACGAACCGGGCGCCGCACCGGCGCCACGGCCAATTGCACGTTCCTCTGCATCGAGGAGGATGAAGTCCTCCAGGCCGCGGCGCTGCTCGAGCTGCACGCGCAGAACTACGTCGAGCCGGCTGCTGCGTCCCGCTGGGCGCCTCATGTCCTCGCCCAGCAGCTCATTGCGCTCGCGATGCAGCAACGCGGCGTTCCGACTCTCGAGTGGTGGACCTGGCTCGAAGGGTGCTCGGCCTTCTCTCAGGTGAGGGGCGACACCCGCGACGACGTCGCTCGGCACATGCTCCGAGAGGGGATCCTCACCGAAGTCGACCATCGACTCGTACTCGGGGACCGCGGCCAGAAGCTCTACGGCGCCAAGAACTTCCTCGAACTCTACGCCGTGTTCTCGACGCCGCGCGTGCTCCGCGTCCTCCACGGAGCTCAAGAGATCGGGATGGTCGATGCGTTCTTTCTCCAGGACGAAGACCGCCGGAGCGCAGCGTTCGTCCTCGCAGGCAGGCCCTGGCGCATCCTCAACGTCAACTGGAAGGCGGCCACGTGCGAGGTCGAGCCCGCGGAGCACGGCGTCTACCCGCGGTGGTACGGCCGACCGACCCTGCTCTCCCGTGCCCTGTGCCAGGCGATGCGGGACGTCCTCGTCGGCGACGACGTGCGGCCCTGGTGGTCGAAGCGCGCCTCTGCCGCGATCCAGCAGCTCCGCGAGTCCCACGGATTTCTTCGCGAGGCGCCCGCCCCGTTGTCCCAGGAGCCCGATGGCTCGGTGAAGTGGTGGACCTACGCCGGCGGCCGCGGCAACCGCCTGCTCGCCGCCGCGCTCCAGTCCCGCCTTGGCGAGAAGGTGACCGCCGGGAACGAGGCCCTCCGCTTCTCGGGCGATGCAGCAAAAAGTGACGTGGCCATCCGTCAGACCTTGCGCGAGCTCGCCGACGGACCGCCGCTCACGTGGACCGA
>CAZYSW010000653.1:0-1182 GCA_964650105.1 uncultured Nannocystaceae bacterium | reverse complement strand
CGATGCCGCTGGATGGACCGCTGCCAGTGCCAACGCCCGTGTCTCCAAGTTCCAGCCGTGTCTCCCGGAGCTGGTTGAACAAGAGCTCGTCGCGCGCGAGCTGATGGATGTCAACGACGCCGGCGAGACCCTTCGGGCGTGGCGCAGCAACATGGGCGCCGACGGCTCACGCACGGAGCCGTAACGCGTGGCCACGCCATCCCTCACCGACCTCTACCTCGCATGGCGTCAGGCCAAGACGGCTCTCTATTTCGAGCGGCGAGGTGTTGGGCTCGTCGACCTCGCTCAGTACGAAGCCGAGCTTCCGGATCGCCTTGAGGAGCTTCAGGCCCTCCTCTCCGATGGAAGCTGGTTCGACCACCTGGACGTCGGCGAGGTCTGGATCGTTCCAAAGCGGCTGAACGGTGACGCGGCCGATGATGGAGTCGTCCGCGTCGGGACGACGGCGAAGGCCAGCCCGCCCGTACTCGATGTGCAGGTTCGTCTCTCACCATCGCCGGCCTTCGCCATCGCCGAGCTGCTGTACCTTCGCCGTTTCGGACCGATCCTGGACGGCATCCTCTCCAAGAACTCGATCGGCTACCGGCTCGACCTGCGCGACGGAGCGCTGGATGCGACCCGGCGCTGGACCTTTGAGTACTGGCCGCGGCGCTACCAGGAGTTCCGCTCGGCCCCGTTGAATCAGGCGCGGGCGGCGCTTCGGCGAGCGTCCACATCAGTCATGGTGGTCAGCGCGGACCTCGCGTCGTTCTACGACTCCATCGACCCGAGCTTCCTGCTCTCGGAGGCGTTCGTAGCCACCCTGCTGGAGCGGGGCCTCGAAAACCCGGAGCTGTTCGAGAGGGCCACGAGGTCGCTTCTTGCTGCGTTCGGTCGGTTTCGCGCGAAGGCAGAGTCGCGGCTTGGCGTGCCCGTTCGCACCGGCGTGCCCATCGGCAGCCTCACGAGCCGGGTCGTGGCGAACCTGTCCCTGAGCACCCTCGACGAGCACATCGAAGCGCAGCCGGGCGTGCTGTCGTATCGGCGCTACGTCGACGACCTCGTCGTCGTGGCCAGTGCCCCAGAGTCGGTCACCGTCGACGCTGCGCTGTCCGAGCTGCTGCCACTGCGAGAGAGCAGCGACCAGCGCTTCGTCCTCGATGTCGAAGCTCTTCAGCGGGCAGGCTGTGAGTTCGAACTTCA
>CAZYSW010000652.1:0-3277 GCA_964650105.1 uncultured Nannocystaceae bacterium | reverse complement strand
GGCCCTGCCGGCGACCGTCGACGTGACGGTGGTCGTCCCGTCCACGATCGGCGGGGGGCGCCCCAACCCGCTGGCGCAGGAGCTGCGGGAGGTGTTGTCGCGCATGACCGACGTCACGCCTCGCCTGCGCGTGCGCATGCTCGATCCGGATCGCGACCGCCAGGAGGCGGAGCAGCTCGTGGCCGAGTTCGGCTTGGGCGGACGCGATCTGGCCGACGGCGTGGTGTTGGTGCGTTCGGGGCAGGGGACCCGGCTCGAGAAGGCGCACCTGTTCCCCGCCGATCTGGTGACCTATGCGACGGGGCCCGACGTGCAGGTCACCGGTCCACGCGTTCAGGAGTTTCGGGGAGAAGAGGCGCTCTTGGGGGCGTTCTCCCGGGTGACGCAGCCGCTGGAGGCCACCGTCTGCGTGACGCAAGGACACGGTGAGCCGCGCCTGGACAGCCTCGAGCCGTTCGGCGGCTACGCGCACCTCGAGGACCTCATGGAGGGGGCGGGCCTGGAGGTACGCGTCGCCGATCTCGCTTCGCCCGACGGGCTGTCCGAGTGCACGGTGCTCCTCGTCGCGGGGCCCACCGGGGCTCTGCCCACCTCGCACGTCGAGGCCATCGAGCGCTACGCGGAAGCGGGCGGCGACCTGCTGCTGCTGACCGGAGCGGTCGTGCTCCCGGGGGCCGACGCCCTGGTGCGTCACGGCCTCGAGCCGCTGGTGGCCTCCTACGGGATCGTCCTCGGCGACGCGGTGGTCCTCGATCCCCACCGCATGCCCGGAGCGACGCCGCTCTTGGCGTTCACGCTGGTCGATGGCTGGGGGGACCACCCCGCGGTGCGGTCGTTGATCGGACGACCGGTGAGCCTGGTGTTCGCGCGGGCGCTGGAGCTCGCAACCGGCACCGACGGGCGCGCCCCGGACGTCCTGCTGCAGGTTGGCGAGGACGGATGGGCGGAGACCGACATCGCGGGTATTCGCGTCGGTCGCATGGTGTACGACGAGGGGATCGATCGACCCGGGCCCATCCCCGTGGCGGCGGCGGCAGAGCGCGGCGGGTCTCGTCTGGTGGTGATCGCGTCCGATCAGTTCGCCCTCAACGCGCATCTGCGGCAAGACGTGGTCTACGACCACGGTCGCGACCTCGTCCTCAACGCGCTGGGCTGGCTCACCTCGCGCGACGTGCTCTTGGGGGTGCGGCCCCGCAAGCGCGAGCACGTCAAGCTGGTGCTCTTACCCGAGCAGCTCGATCGGATGACCCTGGTGTGCTTGCTGGGGCTGCCGGGCTTCGGCCTGGCGCTGGGGCTGTGGGTGCTGTGGAGGCGGCGCCGATGAGACCCTCGCCGACGACCCTCGTGCTGGCGATGGCCGCCGTCGTCTCGGTGGGCCTGGTGCACTTCGACCCGTGGGAGACGCACGCGGGTGTCACGTTCGTGTCCACCAAGACCGCGGCGCGCCGGGTGTTTCCCGACCTGGGCAACCGCGATCCGAGCGGGACGGAGGTCGTGATCGATGCCAGCGACGGCCGCCCGGTTCGCCTCGTTCCGGGCGCCCATGGCCACGTCGTCATGGTGGGCGACACCGTCCTGGGGCCCGCCGATCCCGAAGCGCTCGAGGGGCTGTGGGGCTCGCTTCGCATGGCGACGACGTTGCGCGCCGTTCCACCCGACCTGGACGTCGGTCCGGTTCGACGCGGTCGCATCGTCCTGCGCGACGAAGAAGGGTCACTGGAGCTCGAGCTCGGCGGCGAAACGCCCGACGGCGTGGGGCTGTACGGGACGTTGGCCGAAGGGGGCGAGACGTCGGTTTGGGTGGTGGAGGAGGAGCTGGGGGCGATCCTCGATCAGGCGCCGGAAGCCTGGCTGGCGCGACGCGCCGTGGTCGCGGAGCCCCAGGCCATCGATCGGCTCGATTTTGGCGCGCTGGTCGTCGAGCGCGGCCTCGATGGCTGGTGGCGCAGCAACGTGCGAGGCCAGCAAGCGATGCTCGACACCGATGGCGTCCGCGTGCGGATCGATCGCATTCTGTCGGCGCGCCTCGACCCGCTGTTGCCTCGTGACGCAGCGTCGGATGGCGAAGAAGAGACGACGGCCTGGCTGGGGTTGCGTACGGTGGAGGGGCAATCGATCGAGCTTCGCCTGGGCGGTCGGTGCCCCGGCCATCCGGGGCGCGTGGTGCTCGACCGTGGACCGGGGTGGGTCGGCTGCATCGACGCGATCCTCACCGAGCCGTGGCCCGTCCCGGGCAACACTGCCGCGGCCGATGCGAGCCTGGTGGAGCCGCGCCTCTTGCCGCATCCGATCGGTCGCGTCCTGTCGGTGACGCAGCGACGCCCCGCGGCCCGTACGCTGCGTCGGAACGCGGGGGACTGGGTCCTCGAGGAGCGCGAGGGCGAACGGGCGTGGACCGCGGACGTGGGGCGGGCCGAGGTGTTCGCGTGGTATCAGGCGCTGCACGATGCCGACGTCGAGCCCATCGACGCCGCCCTCGACGAGCTGCGCCCGGACGTCGAGCTCCGCGTCGACACCGACGCGACGGTGTCGCTGACCCTGAGGTGTGGGCTGCTCGACGGCAACCGGGTGTGCCGGCGAGACGAGGGACCGCTCTTGCGGCTGCGGAGCGACGCGGTGGACCTGGCCTTCGATCGCGCGACGTTCAGTCCCCGTACGCTCGTCGAGCTGGCGGCCGAGGACGCGCGCGCGCTGGAGATCCTGCCCGGCCCGGGGAGCGAGGGCGTGCGGCAGAGCGCCCACTTCGATCTCGGGATTTGGCGACTCGACGCGCCGTTGGATCCGGGTGGCGATGCCGCCCTCGACGAGGTCGCGTTGGAGGACATGATCGCGGCCCTGGCCAGCGCACGCGCCAGGGCGTGGGTGGACGTCCCGCGGACGCCGCCGCTTCGCACGATTCGGCTGGAGCGGACCCCGCGTCGGGGACAGGACGCGGAGATCGTCGTCCACCTGCACCCCGATTGTGTTGCCGTCGTCGACGGCCGGGCGGCGGCGCTCGACGAGGGGACGTGCGGCCGGTTGCAGGAGGACCTCGTCGTGGACGAGCCCCTGCGCAACTGGATCGCCACTGCGCGGGCGCTCGAGCTGACCGAAGGCCAGCACACGATCGCGTTGCGCCGGGAAGGCGAGACGTGGGTGCGCAGCGACGGGCAACCGATCGGCGAGCTTCGCGAGCGGATCGAGGCGCTCACCGAGACGCGAGCGGCTCGATTGCGCGCCAGCCCCCCGGGTTTCGCCCGTTCGTCGCCGGGTCGACGCGCGATCGGCCGGACAGCGA
>CAZYSW010000651.1:0-3281 GCA_964650105.1 uncultured Nannocystaceae bacterium | reverse complement strand
GGCTGGTGTGCATGTTCGGGATCTGCGTCGACCCGTCGAGCGGGTGCCCGGTCGGGACCGAGGGATGTCCGTGTACGCAAGGGGGCGGCTGCGATCCGGGTCTCGTGTGCCTGTCGAACGTGTGCGTGAACGGTGTGGTTCCGTGGTAGCCCATGGAGGTCATGGCGAGGAGCGATCGCGTCGTGCGTCGAGGGCCGCGGATCGAGTTGCGGCGTCCGACCTGGGCAGACCGAGAGGCCTTCTTGGCGGCCACCCGGAGGAGCAGAGACCTTCATCGACCGTGGGTCTCGCCGCCCACCACCGAGCTCGGCTACCGCCGCTGGCTCGAGCAACTGCGCCACGGCAACCACGACCGGTTGCTCGCATGGCACCCGACCGACCGGGCCGTGGTGGGCTACTTCGGGATCAACGAGATCGTGCTGGGCTCGCGTCGCGGGGCGAACCTGGGCTACTGGGCCAATGCCGACTACGTGGGGCAGGGCTACATGACCGAAGGTATGGAGCTGGTCCTGCGCCACGTGTTTCGAACCCTTCGATTGCACCGCGTGGAGGCGAACGTGCTGTCCGAGAACGAGAGCAGCAAGGCGCTGCTGGAGCGCTTCGGGTTTCGCTTCGAGGGCATCTCTGCGCGGTATCTGAAGGTCGGCGGCGTCTGGCGTGATCACGAACGCTGGGCGCTCACCGTCGAGGATTGGTGCGCGCACCGGCCGAGCGCAAGTCGGCGCCGCACCGCGTAGCCGTCCGATCGAGCGCGGCGCTGCCGGATCGGCGCGTGACGACGATGCCGGGCGGGGCTATCTTGTCGGGGTGCTGCCGAGGCGCACGCTGCTGGGAGCGATCGCCGGCGTGTTGTGGGGTTGCGGCCGCCAGCGGGGAGCTCGAGCCGGCGTGGGCTCGGCGAGCTCCCCGACGTCGAGCGGTACTTCGGCGCAGGCGAAGGATGTGAGCATGCAACCGAGCGAAACCGTGAAGCCGATGCAGACGCGCGTGATCCCGTCGAGTGGAGAGGCGCTGCCGGTGATCGGGATGGGCACGTGGCAGACGTTCGACGTGGGCGACGACGAGGACGCTCGAGCGCCGCTGCGGGAGGTGTTGCGCCGTTTCGTGGCGGCGGGGGGCCGGCTGGTCGACAGCTCGCCGATGTACGGGCGGGCCGAGAGCGTGGTGGGGGCGCTGGCGAGCGAGCTGGACACCAAGCTGTTTCTGGCCACCAAGGTGTGGACGCAGGGCAAGCAGGCGGGCATCGACCAGATGAAGCGATCGATGGCCCGCTTGCGGACCGAGCGGCTCGACCTGATGCAGGTGCACAACCTGCTCGACGTGCAGACCCACTTGCCCGTGTTGAAGGCCTGGAAGGCGGAGGGGACGTTTCGCTACATCGGCATCACGCACTACCAGCTCTCGGCCTTCGACGAGCTCGAGCGGCTGATGCGGACCGAGGCGCTGGACTTCGTCCAGCTCCCCTATTCGGTGGGCGTGCGCGAGGCGGAGAAGCGGCTTCTGTCCGCGGCGGCGGACACCGGCACCGCCGTCCTGGTGATGCGGCCGTTCGAGGAGGGATCGCTGTTCCGACGGGTGCGCGGCCAGCCGCTTCCGGGGTGGGCGGCCGAGATCGGCTGCACGAGCTGGGCGCAGGTCTTCCTCAAGTGGATCCTGGGGCACCCGGCGGTGACCTGCCCCCTCCCTGCGACCAGCAACCCCGATCATCTGACCGACAACGTCGCCGCCGGCCGCGGCCCGTTCCCCGACGCCGAGCTGCGCGATCGGATCGTGGCCGCGGTGGAAGCTTGAGCGGCCTCGTCGGCGCACGTTCGTGCGGGGACGGTCGACGGCGGTGAGCGTCAGCGCGCCGGCGGGGGTCGACGATGCCGGGGCGTCGACAGGACGTACGCGCGGCGTCGGCCCGGGGCGCGACCGTGGTGGGTCGTGCCGACGACGACGTCGGGGTGGCGATCGGCGTCGAGATCCAGGCCGCCGCTCACGGTCGTGCCGAGATGCTCGCCCCCCGTCTCGGGGGTGACGACGAAGCCGCCGATGCCTCGCTCCACGTCGGCGAGGTCGACGACGGTGGGCATCGTGCGGCCGTACACGAGGTAGGCGACGCCGTCGTGCCGGCCATCGACGCGCCGCCCGGGGGCGCCGACGATCAGATCGTCCTTGCCGTCGCCGTCGAGGTCCCCGGCGGTCGAGAGCGCGAGACCGAACGCGTCGCCGATCGCCCGCCCGGGGATCGTCGCTCCACTCTCGCCGAGCTGCGCGACGTCGAGATGCCCCTCGAGTTGACCGGGGACGACGTACACCACGCCCGAATCGTAGGCGCGACCGCGGGCCCGCGGGGCGCCGACGAGGATGTCGCGGCGTCCGTCGCCGTCGAAGTCACCCGCGGGTGCGATCGCGCTGCCGAGCCGTGCACCCGGTGTCGTGCTGCGCAGCACGAGCCCGCGGCCCTCGACCACGGCGCGATCCAATGTGCTCGCGGGTGGACCGGAAAGGGGTCCGCGAACCACGTAGACCCGGCCCGCGTCGCGACCGGGCACCGGAGTGCCCGGCGCTCCGACGGCGAAGTCGTCGTGGCCGTCGCCGTCGAGATCGCCCAGACCCGTGATGCTCTCGCCCAGATGGGCCCCGGGGAAGGGGCCCTCGAGCACGAAGCCACCGTAGCCGCGCTCGACGGACTCCAGCTCGATGACCGCGCCCCGCACGTTGCCGCGGACGACCACGAGGCGGCCGCGTTCTCGGACGCCTCCCCGCGGCTGCCCGATGGCCAGATCGTCGTGACCATCCCCGTCGACGTCACCGACCGACGCGACGCGGAACCCATCGGGATGCGCGGAGGGCAAGCCCCGTACGTAAAAGCCTCCCTCGCCGCGCAACAGCTCCGACAGGAGGATCGTTCCAGCGGTGGGACGGCCGTAGACCACGTAGACGAGGACCTGCACCTCGACCTGTTCCTCCTCCTCGCCCCACTCGCCCACCAGGAGAAAGACGTCCCCCAGACCGTCGCCGTCGACGTCGCCCGCGCTGCCCACCGCGTGGATCGATCCGGAGACGTGCACGTCGTCGACCACCACCAGCCCCTCGGCGCGCTCGAGAAAGCCGTCGAGATCGATCGATTCGAGGCGTCGACGACCGAACTGCACGAGCACCGGATCACGATCGTGCGCGCTCGAGGCGATCGCCAGATCACCGACGCCGTCCCCGTTGACGTCGGGGATCAGGCGGACGCCGGGTCCGGGTGCGGGAATGTCGAAGGCGAAGCCGGTCCACGGCCGTGATGTGGC
>CAZYSW010000650.1:0-3292 GCA_964650105.1 uncultured Nannocystaceae bacterium | reverse complement strand
CCCTCGACCTGCGGTCGGATGAGGACGAGACGTTCGAGCGGCGTCAGGAGGCGATCCGGTCTCTCGCAATCACGGCGTCGCAGGAGGCGTGGTCGGCGAGGAGGATCGAGCGCAAGGCAAGGGCACGCCGGATCGCCCTCGGGCTTCGTCCGGCGGACGAGCGGAAAACCTCGAAGGACAATGATGCAGCCGAAGACGACAACCTCGGCGAGCCTTCGGCGCCGCTGCTTGGTCCCGAACCCACGCCAGAGGACTTGGTCGAAGTGTTGGACGCGTTCTGGCGGTGCGAGGAACGGCGCGCGCCGGAGGCCCGGCCCGCGTTTCGGCTCGCCCTCCTCGACCGCGTCCGGGGCCGGTGGGGCCTCGACGCCGACGACGGAGCGAAAGTCGAACCCGTCGTCGCGCAAATCACCAAGCAGCTCGACCGGGTCTACAACACGGCCAACCGCAGTCGACGGGTACGCGACAAGCCGTTTCGTGCAGAGGTCGCCGGGGCATACGCGCGTGTCACCCAGGGCGACTGGCTGCGTGTCTGCGAACCCAAGGCCCTCGTAGCCGCGCTCGCGCAGCTCCCCGGCGCGGTCGACCCGCCAGAGGAGCAGCTCCTGGTCGGCGAACGGGGTGCAACCCTCCACAACAAGGCGCAGGACGTGCGCGACGTTGTCGACGAGGTCTCCCGGAGGACCGAGTGAGCGCCCGTTGCCTCACCTCAGCGGCTCGAACTCGGCGCGCTCGGATCGCCGATTGCCGAGGGCTCGTCAACGTCATCGTGGGCGACGCCGGGGTGACGCCGCTCGATGAGAGCTGGAACTTCGACGAAGCGGTTCAAGATCGACTCGTCGAGCGGGGGGCGACGAGTGAACCTGGCGAATCGGTCCGGTCGCGTTACCCCTTCGGACGCGCGATGGGAGGGGATGCGAGTTGCCGGCCCCCCGGCCCGCGTCGTACCTTGCCTGCGTGTGGCGTCCACTGCCAGAGGGCTCGTTCGGCCCCCTCGGAGGTCTCAGCCGGACGTTCGCCAACGCGGAGGTCCGTGGTTCGGTGCGATTCCCGGACTTCTCGGCGGCCGACAGGATACTCGTTGCGTCGGACTACAGCGGTGAGCATGAGGCCGCGGGCTTTCAGGCGATCTCCTTCATCCTCGCGGCGGCTCACGACCTTGCGGAGTGGGATGGACAGCGGAGACGGCTTCGGTCTCGCACATCACTTCGCCGTCGCCGGATGAGCTTCAAGAAGCTCGCGGACCGCTGCCGAGGTGAGGCGCTTTGGCGTTTCCTGCAAGCCGCCGACAGCATTCCCGGCGTCTTGGTGACGTTCCTCGTCGACAAGGATCTCGCGTCCATGTTCGACGAGTCCAGTTCGTTGAGTGATCAGGGTCTACTCGCGCACTTCAAGCCGGCGACCCGCGAGAAGCTCGCCCGGGTCACGCATCTCCTTGGGCTCCTTGTGGCCGGTCTCTCGCATCCCGGGCAAGACCTCCACTGGTTCACCGACGACGACGAGATCGCATCGAATGAGGCGCGCCTGCGGGACCTCATCGAAGCATTCGCTCGCGTGAGCAGCCATGTACTCGAACACGACCTCGGCCATTTCCGGTGCGGAACAACGACGGCGACAGACCCCGGCGACCGATGGATCGAAGACCTGACCGCGATCCCCGATCTTGCCGGTGGCGCGCTCGTGGAGGTTTTTACACACTACAAGAACAGCAACAGCCTCCCGACAAACAGCCCCTCAAGGCTGACCTCCCCACTTCCGGGGACAATCGCCGCGAAGACCAGGGTACTCGTCCACTGGCTCGCCAACGCCAACGCTCGGCTTGCCAAGGTCGCCCTGCTCCTCGACGCGAACGGGGAACGCGGCCTTCGTTGCACACTGCTGCGCCTGGATGCGGTGGCCTGAGGTTCGCGTCGACACGCCCCACCTACGCTGGCGCCGGCATCTCGTTCCAGAGCTGGCCCGCGAGGCGTCGACCGGTCTTCTTCTTGTTCACCCCGCCCCACTGCTTGAAGAAGAACGGCACTCCGGCGGCGATGCACTGGTCGCGGATGTCGAGCGCCCACTCCTCGTCCATGAGCCGCGCGCGGGGGCCCGATTCGCCGCCGACGATCACCCAGTCGATGCCTCGCAGGTCGAGGTCCGGTAGCGGCCCAAGCAATGGTTCGAGGGAGAGGAACTTCACCTTCGCGCCCGTGCGCCGGAGGTGGTCGATTCGGAACATGTAGTCGTCGCGCTCGACGCTGACGCCCATCCAAACGTTGTCAGGCCACTCGATGCCCGAGGAGAGCTGCTCCAGCCGGGCTGCGCGCTTGGTGAGCACCTGGAAGGTGTGGATCGAGGCGCGCCGCATCACGTCGAACGCACGGTGGATGAACCCCACGGGCACGTCTCCGTGGAAGAGATCGCTCATCGAGTTCACGAACACCACACGCGGCGTTCTCCAGTGCAGCGGCGCCTCCAGGACGTGGTCGTGCAGCGTGAGCTTGAAGCCGTTGCGGTAGTTCGCCTGCCCCATCGCGTGGAGACGCTTCGCCATCCGCTCGGCGTAGCAGTGCTTGCAGCCCGGGCTGATCTTCGTGCAGCCCGTGAGCGGGTTCCAGGTCTCCTCGGTCCACTCGATGGTCGACTTGGCCACGTCAAGACCTCCTGTTCGCGTGCTTGTTGAAGATGTGCCGCACGATCTTGTTGCCCGTCGCGTTGTGACTGGCGAAGAAGAGGTAGTAGACGGTGGCGCCCGTCGTATTCCGCATCGGCATCGGCTCCGGCACGTGCGCGAAGGATGCCACGTCGATCAGCCGCTGGCGAAAGGCCGCGGCGATGGCGTCGTTGTCCTGCTTGACCTGCTCGACCTCGCCGAGCAGGTTCATTTGCGGTGATTCCCGGTAAGCGGCCGTGCGCCAGGACTCGTCGCCCCAAAAGGCGGTCATGCGCTCGATCCCCCAGGCTGACACCTTGCTCGCGTCGTGCCACAGCGCGTTCATGTTCATGTCCATGACGGGGAAGTTGAGGAAGATCTCCAACGAGCGCAGCTTGCCGGCCGCCTCGATGACCTCCCAGTTCAGATGCAGGCCGTAGGGGTCGAGCAAGCAGAGGCCGCGGCGGAACTGCTCGTACCTCACCTTCGGGAAGACCTCCTTGATGAGGACCTCGTTGCAGTCGCCCTCCAGGACATGTACGCGCGGGTCGTCGCCGACGAGGCCGCGCAGGTGCCCAACCTTGTCGCCGTCCAGATCGAGGAAGAAGAACTCCTCGAACGGTGGCTCAACGAGCATCGCGTTGAGAGGGCTCCCGG
>CAZYSW010000649.1:0-3296 GCA_964650105.1 uncultured Nannocystaceae bacterium | reverse complement strand
CATGATCGTGGTACGCCCGACGGCGCGGTCGAGCGTGGCCGCCAGGTACAGCTCCTGGGCGATGTCCATGCCCTGCTCGATGAGAAGTCGCTTGACGACCTTGCCCTCCGGGCCGGTCTGAATGGTGACCAGCGTGCTCCCGAGCATTTGCTTGGCCACTTGCTCGGCCGCCTCGGCGCCCTTGACCACCTTGACGCCGCCCAGATCGGGGTGCTCCTTGAAGCGGCCCTTGCCGCGCCCGCCGGCGTGGATCTGGGACTTGACGACGACCACCTCGTTGCCGGTCTGCTTGATGATCTCGGCGGCGGCGGTCCGTGCCTCGGTCGCCGAGAAGGCGACCTGAGAGATGGGGACGGGCACGCCCTCCTTCTGGAGGAGCTCTTTGCCCTGATACTCGTGAATTTTCATGGGAACCTCAGTAGGGGAGGAGCTTGACGACGTCGCGGACGGCGTTCGCCGAGACCTCCAGCATCTCTTTTTCCTTGCTGCCCAGCTTCATCTCGATCACGCGTTCGACACCGCCGGCGCCGAGCACCGCCGGCACGCCGATGAACAGGTCATTGTATCCGTACTCCCCCTTGAGGTAGCAGGCGCACGGTAGGACCCGCTTGCGGTCCCGCAGGATCGCCTCGACCATCGTGATCGTCGACGCGGCGGGCGCGTAGTAGCCCGAATACCCCAAGAGGCCGACGATCTCTCCACCGCCGTTGCGGGTGCGCTGGATGATGGCGTCGATCTGCTCGGGGGGCATCAGCTCGGTGAGCGGAATCCCGGCGACCGACGTGTGGGAGGGCAGGGGAACCATGGTGTCCCCGTGACCACCGAGCACCATCCCGTGCACGTCGTCGACGCTCACGCCGAGCGCCTCGGCGATGAAGGTCTTGTAGCGCGCGGTGTCGAGGACGCCGGCCATCCCGACGACGCGCTCGCGGGGGAAGCCCGACTCGTGGAGCATCACGTGGCACATGGCGTCGAGCGGGTTCGACACGCAGATCAGCACCGCGTCCGGCGAGCGGGCCGCGACCTCCTTGGTCACGCCACCCACGATCTTCCGGTTGATGTCCACCAACTCGTCGCGGCTGGTGTACTTGCCGGTGACAGGGTCCTTCTTGCGCGGGACGCCGGCCGTGATCACCACGACGTCCGACCCGGCGGTGGCCTCGTAGTCGTTCGCACCGACCAGGCGGCTGTCGAAGCCCATGACCGGGGCCGACTCGGCGAGGTCGAGGGCCTTGCCTTGCGGCAAGCCTTCCTTGATGTCCACGAGGACGACGTCCCCGAGGTGTTTCTGCACGGCCCAGTGCGCCGCCGTGGCGCCGACGTTGCCTGCTCCGACGATGGTGATCTTGTGTCTACGCGGCATGAGCTCCTCCCAAAGCGGGCGCACGTAATAACATGACCGGGCAGCCGTGTGAGCGGGGGAAGCCGCACGGACGGCAGTCGTGGCCGTCACCGCCCGGGTGGACCGAGCGCGGGCTTCCTCACTCGTGCAGCCCGCTCAGCCCGTCCCGAGCAGACCCAACTCGATGAGGTAGAGGGCGCCCGCTACGCGGAACACGCGAAGGAGCGACACCGCGAAGAAGTGCCCGTAGGGCATGCGTACCGCGCCCGCCGCCCAAGCCGAGACGGAGTAGGGCAGGGGCGTGATCGCGGCGACCGCCACCACCACCAGACCATAGCGGCGCACGAGGGATGCGAACCGGGCCCCGCGTCCGTTCAGGAAGCCATCGACGAGCGCGCTGCGGCGAAGCTGCCCTCCGATCAGCCAGCCGGTGGAACCGCCGAGGATGCTGCCGGCCGCGCCCCAGGCCACCACCTCCCAGAACCCCAGCCCGCCGGCGATCCCGAACATGCCGAATGCATCGTTGGGAATGGGGATGGTGAAGGCATCAGGCACGAAGAAGCCGACCGCGATGCCCGGACCGCCGAGCACCTCCACGAACACGCGACTGAGCGCCAGGAGGGGTTCGCGAAACCACAACCCGAGGATTCCGATCGCCACCATCAAGCCCAGGATCGCGAGCACCGTGGACACGAGGATGCGCCGGGGGCTCAGAAGCTCGAGATCCTCGTCGGGCACCTGCAACGGCGGTGACATGTCCCCCGTTTCGGTCTAGCCTTCCTCACGTCCGGCGTCCAGTCCGACCGCCGGGAAGTGACCGCACCTGCGTGTCGTCGGGCGAACCGAAACCATGTCCCGTCACCTGATCGCCGCCTGGGGCGTGCTCGGCGTCGTGGCCCTGCTCGCGCAGGCGCTGTGGCGGCTCACGCCCCTGGCGATGGAGGCGGTGGCGGGCGGCCTGTCGGCGTTCCAATGGGCCGTGCTGGGGGCCTGGGTGCTCGTCAACGCGCACGCCGAGGGGTACCGGGGATTTCATCAGCGCTTTTCTCCGCGCGTGGTGGCACGGGCCATGGCGCTGGCCCGATCCCCGCGGCCGCTGCACGTACTCGTCGCCCCGCTCTTTTGCATGTCGCTCCTGCACGCGTCGCGGCGTGGGCTCGCGGTCGCCTACGGGATCCTCGGCGGTGTGATCCTCCTGGTGCTCGCGGTGCGGCACCTCGACCAGCCGTGGCGCGGCATCGTGGACGCGGGCGTCGTGGTCGGGTTGGGGCTGGGCCTGGTCAGCATCGTCTGGCACGCGCTGCGGGCCGTGCTTGGGCATCCGCCGCCCTCCCACCCCGACCTCCCGACGCGTCGGTAGGCGAGCGGTCGAGGCCGGCCCCGCCTTCGTGGTGGGGCCGACCGCAGCTCCACCCCCCGTCGGCTCACCGGGGGGTGAGCGCCGACCAGGGGAACCCACCGCAGCCCCCGTTGGCGGGATCGCTGGGGTCGGCATCGGGTCCCGCGGCCGCGTCTTGGGGAGTCGCGGCATCGAACACGATCTGGCAGTACCACAGGTCGCCGTTGCCGTCCCAGGTCCACTGGAACTTGCCCCATGCCTCGGGGTTGAAGTCGTTCGAGGCATCCGCCTGAGCGATCAGCGTGTCGGTTTCGTTGTCGTAGCTGTCGATGTGGTGGATGGCCGTGCCGAACTCCGAGATCGTCGTCCAATCGATCTCGGTGATCGTGTGGGTCTGTTCCCCGCCGCCGGGGAACGTCTCGACCCACTGGCCCACGATCTCCAGCCCGCGCTCGGTCCCGGTGCCGTCGCTCCCGGTATCGTCGCTCTCGGCTGCGCCCGTCGATGCGTCGCCGGTGGTGGAGGAGGGCTCGACGCCGGTGCTCTGGGGGTCGGGCTCGGTCTGCGAGCCCGTCGAGCCGCCGCCCTCGGTGGTGCCGGTCTCGTCGGAGCCCG
>CAZYSW010000648.1:0-3301 GCA_964650105.1 uncultured Nannocystaceae bacterium | reverse complement strand
TGATGTCCCACATCGAGAGAATTCCCGACTCGTAGTAGTAGTGGCTCGTCATGTAGAGCCACCAGAACACCTGGTAGGCGATCATCTGGGGGGACAACGTGCCCTGCGCCTCGTACTGCACCCACGCGAAGGTCGCGTTCAGGATCGACAGCCCGATGAGCGACGGCTGATAGGCGAAGGTCTTGAGGTCCACGCCCAACCACGTCGGGTTGAGCTCCACGCCGTACCAGAGCTCGCGCACGACCTGCAGGGGCGAGGACAGGCGGCGCTTTTCGGGCGGTAGTCGCCGTCGCCCGCTTCGCCACAACACGAAGGACCACACCACGGCGAAGACGTTGGCGACCACGAACAGCGACCAGAACTCCCGGTAGAGCGGGGTCAGCGAGAGATCGAGGACCAACACCCCGGAGATCAGGAAGATGTGGGTCGCCACCCACAGCGACATCCCGTTGATCTTGTAGGCCTTGCGATTGCCGTCCGCCTGGGGGAAGCCGAGCACCGTCCTGCCCGGCAGCACGATCGTGCCCACGAACAGGGCGAGCACGAAACCGGTGTACACGGCCACGGCGAAGGCCAGCCCCCCCAACGACACGGGAGCGGGTACGGGTACGGGCGTCGTCACGCGCGGGATTATGGGCGAATCGGGCGGCGGTGTGGTCCGGGATGCACCGCGCACCCCGCCCGAACCGTCCGGCGTGGAGCGTACGGGGCGCAGCCCTGGACACGAGCGCGTCGCGGGCTATCTTGTGCGGTCGCCCCGCATGGCGCATCCCATCGGGCGTCGGAGGCTCGTCGTGTCGACGCCCAACGCGCTGCCTGCCTTCACGGGCTCTCCCCGTTCCGGTCGCTCGCGACCCCGCTTGCCCCCTCCACCGCGCTTGCCGGGAGGGCTCCCCTTCGTCGGCCATGCCCTCGAGCTGCGCAGGCGTCCGGTCGAGCTGCTCGAACGGGGGCGGGAAGCCCTCGGGGACGTGTTCGCGCTGCAGCTCCCGGGCTTTTCCCGCGCGGTCGCCACGACCGGGCTGGAGGCCCAGGCCGCCGTCTTTCGAGCTCCGCCGGGGCCGCATTCCGCCGAGGCCGAGGCCGCGCTTCGTGAGACGCCGTGGCCCGATGTCGACGCTTCGGCGTCGGCCCTGCGCCTCTTCGCCGAGATCGTCCCCGACCCCGCGTCGGCGTACGCCGATGCGTTCGTGGACGAGGTCGCGACCTTCGTCGACCGGTGGGGCGACGAAGGCGTCGTCGATCTGACCGAGGTCGGCAAGACGCTCGCGAGTCTCGTCGTGTGCCGGCTGATCGGCGCCTCCGGCCCGGGCTCGCCTTTGTGGGGAACGCTCGCACGACGGCACGACGACGTCGAACACAGCGATCGCCTCTCGCTTCTGGCGCCCCGCCTCGTCCGGATGGTGCCGCTACGCAGACCCCAACGGGACCCTCCCCACCTCGCCGAGTGCCTCGCGAGCCTGGTGCGGGCGCGATGTGAGCCCTTGGGGGGCGACGACCTCCTGGCCCGGGCCCTGCGGACGCGTGACGAGCACGGGCGGCCGATCCCCACCGGGGCGATGGTCGATGCTCTGCAGGCGGGACTCACCGCGAGTCACGACGCGATTGCGACGACCTTCGCCTGGATGGGCGTGCTTCTCAATCAACACCCCGCGTGGCTGGAGCGCCTGCGAGACGAACAGGCCCGGGTGCTCGGAGCGAGAGCACGGCCGCGAGGTGAAGACCTCCGGGTCATGCACGAGCTGGGTTGGGCCGTCAAGGAGACGCTGCGCCTGCGTCCACCCCTCTTGCTGATGACGCGCCGCGTCCGAGAGGGTCTCGACCTCGCGGGATTTCGCATCGACCCCGGGACGTTGGTGGTGACCTCTCCGGCGATCACCCATCGAGCCCCTGAGCGCTTCGCCGACCCCGGACGATTCGACCCGGCCCGGTTCGCTCCCGGGCGTGAGGAGGATCGGAAAAACCCCGCGGCGCTCGTCCCCTTGGGCCCTGGTGGCCTGGCGCACCCCGGCGTCGCCCTGACGGACGCGCTGCAGCGGGCGGTGTGGAGTCACGTCCTGCGCAGCTTCGACCTCGAGCTCCTCGAGCCGCGCTACGCGCCGGCCCCTCGCCTCGCCATCGCCGCGCCACGCTCCCCCTGCCGCGTTCGCTATCGCCGTCGCCGGACGGGCCGGATTCCACCGGCGCGTCCGTCGAGCGCCGACCCCCACGACGACGAGCACCCGGGCCGCTCGCGCGCGCCCGGGTGCTCGTCGTCGTGAACCGAGCTTTCGTGCCGGATCAGCCGCCGGTCGAGCCGCCCGTCCCGGTGCCGGTGCCGCTCTCGTCGCCGGTGCCGTCGGTCCCTTCGGTGTCGTCCACCATGGCGCACTTGTTCTCGACCGAGTAGTCGCCGTTGCAGTAGTGGCCGTAGTTCGGCCACACGCGGCCGTTCGCGTCCACGTACGGGCGGTTCTCGGGGTCGAAGTCGTGCGGGCACAGGTCGCAGGGGTCGCCCAGACCGTCGTAGTCCTGGTCACGCTGCGGCAAGAAGCACATCGTCTTCCACAGCTCGTCCATGGTTTCGAAGTCGTCGTCGGTGTACTTGGCCTCGAGGTTCTCGAGGGCGGTCATGCCTGCCGTGGCGAGCGCGGCGTCGCACCCCGGCGGCGGGAACAGGATGCCGGGAGTGTTGGCCACCGTGGGCGGCAGCTTTCGGCAGACGCCCGTGTCCTCCTCCGTTTCGCTGCAATCCACGCGGATCGGCCAACCGTCGGGGCTCAGCAGCGGGTTGCCGGTGGCCGCGTTGCGGAGGTTGCCCGTCCCCTGTTCTTCCACCAGTGCCACGGTGCAGCACAGGCCGTTGGCCGAGACCGGATAGAAGCTGAACGGGCGCGGGTCCTGCCGCTTGGCGCAGGCGCTGTGGGTCTCGCAATCCTTGCCCACGAAGTCGCCGTCGGCGTCGTCCATCTCGGCCCCACCGAGCATGGTCTGCATCGCATTGCCGATGTACGGGCAGGTGTCGCAGATGTCGCCCACCCCGTCACCATCGGAGTCGACGTGGTTGCAAATCCCCTCGGTCTGGCCCGAGAGCACCAGGCACGACTGGAACTCGGGGCAGTCATCGTCGATCTCGCAGACGATCCGCTCGGCGAGCGGCTGGCGGGGGCAGGCGTCGAACAGGTTGACGAGGCCGTCCTGGTCGAAGTCGTCCATGTCCCCGAACCCGACCGGGCCCGCGGCATCGGGCGACTGCTGACCTTCGCAGGCATCGCCGATCATGTTGGCGTTGTCGTCGCGCTGGCAGAGGTTGTCGTTGTCG
>CAZYSW010000647.1:0-3306 GCA_964650105.1 uncultured Nannocystaceae bacterium | reverse complement strand
CCACGGACGCAAAGTCCGTGCGACTCAACAACGCCCCGCACCACGCGGGCGTCGCGAGCACACGACCGATCCGCCTCAGATCCGTGCGCGGATCCGCCAGCACATCCCCGGGATCGGGCAGCGCGAACGCAACGACCGGATGGACGAGCATACTCCGGCGGTGCACCGCCAGCCCGAGCGCCAGCTCCACCACCGCCGCCCAGGGCCGCCGCCCGTGGGCGCTCGTCGCCGCGGCCATCGCGGGCAACCACGACAGAAGATGCCGATCGAGAAACTCCGCAGTCGCACGCTCGAGACCGAACGCCACGTCCTCGCGCCCGTCCTCCCGCGCCTCGGCCTCCGCCGCTTCCACGAACGACATGAACCCGAGCATCACCCCCAGATGATCCGGCGCGACCTCGTCGAACGCGGGCCCAAAGCCCGCGTCCCGATACGCCTGCGTCGCCGCCTCCACCCGAGCGCCGCCGGCCATCCCTTCGACCTCCAAAAACACGCCCCCATACGGAAGCACCTCCAGCTCGAACGCCGCATGGTGCTCCACCGCGATCGCCTCCGCGTCCAGCTCCCGGGGCCACGCATCCGCGATCCCGGCAATCTCCCCGAGCGACTCGATCCCCGCACCATCCACGCCGCGCAGGATCAACCGCGACAGCACGCCCCAAGCTCGACTGCGCGCCCTCGAGAGCTCGCTCGCCTCCCTCATCGCCCGAACGGCTCCTTCGGCAGCCGATATGCCGCCACCACGGGTTTGAGCGGCCGCTTGAGCCACAACGGCCGCCGCGTCCCGTCGGGACTGTGGTCCACCGCCGACCGTGTCATCGCGTGCCACTGCCGATAGACCTCCATCGACTTCCGCGTGTCGACGAACACGTCCCCGTGCCGCTCGCCGGGCCCGGCCTTCCGGATCGTGAGCACCTTCTGCAGCCAGCAATGTGCACCGCTCACCGGGTCCGGGTGCACCGCGTGCGTGAGATTCTGGTGCACCCCCACGTCCTTCCACCACACCCGACTCGTGTCCAGATCGAACGTCGCGCTCGCATCGAACTCCACGATCCCATCGTCGCGCTGGTACATCGCCGTCACCGGACAGATCCGCACGCACGGTGGGTTCTCGCAGTGTTTGCACCGCGTCACCTGAAACGATCGCCGCACGTGCGGGTACGCCCCCCGCTCCACCGCCTTCACCCACGTCCGGTGAACCCCGAGCGGAACCTCGTTCTCGCTCTTGCACGCCGTCGAGCACGCATGGCACCCGATGCACTTGCGATTGTCGATCACGAACCCGTAGTTCACCGCGCGCCCCGCCCCCAACCCAAGCAAACCCCGTGCCACAAAAGGGGACGATCTTGAGTTCTTGCGTAATCCGGCCTGCCCCGGGGACGAACTCGAGTCCTTGCGCAAGCCCGGCCCCCGCCACCGGGCACCACAGCAGTGGGCTCCCCGAGTCGGTTGCACGCCCCTTGCCCAGGGGACGATCTCGAGTTCTTGCGTAACCCCGAGCCCGCCGCGTCGCACCGCAGCAGTGAGCTCCGCGAGTCCGCGAGTTCGTCTTCCCCCGGCCTGACCGTGTTTCGGGGCATCGCCGCGTGAGCGGCTCCCCTGGCTCGAAACTTGCGACACTCCTCGCGGTGGCATCGCCACGCTTCCGCCTGCCCCTGCCCGCGCTCGCGCCCTACGATCGCCGCGACCTGTCGGCGGACGTCGTTCCGGCGTTCGCCATGCTCTTCCTCGCCGTCCCGCAAGGGCTCGCCTACGCCACCATCGCCGGCCTCCCCCCGGCCATGGATCCCAACCTGGTGTCGGCCTTCATCGAGGATGTCGACGTGCACCGCCGCACGGCCGCCGAGGTGTTCGGGATCGAAGAGGGCCAGGTCGACGAAGAGCAGCGCCGGATCGCCAAGGCCGTCAATTTCGAGGTGGTCTACGGACAGCAGGCATTCGGGCTCGCCCAGCAGCTCGGGATCCCGCGTGGGCAAGGCCGGCAGCTACATTCGCGCTTACTTCGAGCGCCTGCCCGGCGTCGATCCTCGCTCGGACCCATGCGCCAGAGCTCGCGAACGGACTACGAGACCCGCATCCACCGGATGCTCGCCCACATCGACGCGCACCTCTCGGAGGACCTGCCGCTCGAGCGCCTCGCTCGGGTGGCCTCCCTCTCGCCCTACCACTTCCACCGCATCTTCCGCACGATGACTGGAGAGTCGGTCAGCGCGTACGTGCAGCGCAGGCGCCTCGAGAGCTCCGCGCGACGGCTCTATGCGGACCCGTCCGCGACGGTGCTCGAGGTCGCGATCGCGCACGGCTATCAGAACGCCTCCGCCTTCTCGCGTGCCTTCCGCGGTCACTTCGGGATGACCGCGACCCAGTGGCGCCGGGCCGAGGGCGAGGCCCGACGCGCGCGGCTGTTGGCCTCGAGGCGCGGCCCCGGCGAAGAGCGCAAGATCGGCACAGCTCGCGATCGGGCCACGTGGCAGAAGATCTCCATGGGATCGCAGGCCCTGCCGCACCACGCCGGCCCGCAGATCGAGCGGATCCCGCGCGTCCACGCGCTCGGCATCTCCTACGTGGGGCCCTATCGGGTCGAGCCGATCACCGAGGTGTGGCGCGAGCTGCTCGGACGCGCCGACGAGCTCGGCCTCATCGATCGCGAGACGATCTGTGTGGGAGCCCGCCACGACGACCCCTCGGTCACGGAGCCGCTCTTCTGCCGATACGCCGCGTGCGTGGTGGTCCCCGCCGGAACGGAGGGAAAGCAGCTCGCGTCGGTGCCTTCCCCTTCCTGGGCACGCCCCACCAGGTCGAGCCCGCTTGGGACGAGGCCTACGCGCAGCTCCCGGACAGCGGATACCTGCCCGCCAGCGCGCCCAACCTCGAGTGGTACTCGCCGCGCGGGATCATCGACCCCGAGTGGCCGCGCTTCCGTTGCAAACTCTGCATCGCCGTGGGTACGCGGTCTGATACCGCGCAGTATGCTCATTGGACATCTCACGAACAGGAGCAAGTGATGAGTTGGAGTCGTTTCGGTGATATCCTCTCCAAGGCAGACCTCGGCGGCGAGGATCTCGCGCGCGAGCTCGCGGACAGGCTGCAGCGGCATACGTCGAGCTTGCCCTGCAACCTCGCGGACGACTCGATGTCGCACGACGACGCGCGAGCGCTGGTGGCCCGGGCGATCGAGCGGCTGGCGTCCGAGGGTGCGCAGCCGTCTCAAGAGTCCTGCTACCGGCTCTACAACGCCGTGCGCAACTTGTGCATGTTCCCGATCCACTACCAGCCGCCGGACGCCGCCGACGCCCTGGATCGGCG
>CAZYSW010000646.1:0-3308 GCA_964650105.1 uncultured Nannocystaceae bacterium | reverse complement strand
TCTTCAGGTGAATTCCCGATCCCGGGCTTTTTTCGCGCTAGATTCAGGACTAGCGGAGGCGGCCGACGCCGAGGACCAGGGGCCCGGTCGCCGATGGATGGAGGAGTACATCGCAGAGGCCGTGGCCCTCGCTGCGTGGGGCGTCCTGCCATCGGTCACGGGACCGCCATCGGTCGCCGACGCGACGGGGCCGCCACGGCAGGACGGCGCGCCGACCCGCGCACCGCCACCTCGATCCGATCCCGGCCTGTCGTTCTGGGCGGGCGCACCGCGACCACCGCCACCGCGGGAGGAGGCCACGCCATGCGCACCGATGTGATCGTCGGGTGGGTCGCCTCGCTCCCGCGGCCGCGCTCCGACGGAGCGATGATCATCGCCATCGAGACGCCGGACGGCCGACGTGTACGCGTCGTGCTGCCGCGGCCGTGGGGCGCGGACGCGTGGTGCCCGGGCGATGTCGTGCGCGTGCTCGGGGATCGACGGCATCGGATCGTCGTGGGCCGTGAGGGGGAGGACTATCGCGATCCCCTGGTCGTGGCTCGGAGCGTCGAGCACTCGCCGGCGTCCAGCCGCGCGCAGATCCTCGGCCACGTAGTGGCGACGCCTCGTCTCGCCGGCACGGGGGCGGACCTGCGGGCCTGCGTCCGCATCGCGACGGCCGACGGTGCGACGCACCGCGTGATCGCCTACGGGAGTGCGGCTCGGGCCGCGTCGTACCTGGCCCGGGGCGACTACGTCTACTGCGCGGGGCCGCTCCGCACCCGTGCCATCGCGACCGTCGGCGGGGCCCCGAGACGCATCGCAGAGATCGTCGCCGACGTCGGACCGTCCTGGGCGGGCTGGGTGATGCCGCATCTCTCATCGCTACAGGTCCCGTCGCGGGAGCGCGAGACGATGGCCACGGCCCACGTGCGAGGTACACTGGTCGCCGTGGGTGCAGTGGCCGAGGATCGATGGGCGGCCCATGTCGACGTCGGTGGCATCACGCACGGCGTGCTCGTCGGTGGTGGATGCCCGCCTGAGACGGGACGCAGTGTCGTGATAACGGGGTGCCTCTCGCTGCCGCAGCAAGGCGAGGCCGACTACGCGATCACCGATGCCATCGTGTCCGCCGACGCGGCCCGGGCCGCGAGCGAGGTGGCGGCATGATCGACCACGACGAGATCGAGGATCTGCGCGCAGCGATCCGCGACGCCGCGCAGACGTGGCGTCGTCGCGGCCGCGCCTCGCAGCGCCAGCGCCTCGAGGTCGACGCGGCGGTGGCGGCTCAGATCGGACCAGTCTGCCGTCGGATCACAGCCATCGCTGGGACGCACCCGCGGGACCGCGCAGTGCTCGGCGATCTATGGCTCGGCGATGACGGGCTCGGGTGGCTCCGGGCATGCTGCGGGCGTCGTGCGGCGCGCCGAGATGTGCGCGATGCTCTGGCGTCGCAGATCGACCAGGCCCGCGCGGCGGTGTCCGCCGACGCGCCCGATCTCGCCGAGGCCATCGCCGCACTGGGAGGTGGCATGGCCGAGATCGAGGATCTGCGCGCAGCGATCTCGGCGGCCGCCGCCGTGTGGAGTCGGCGTCGCCGAGCCTCGCAGCGCCAGCGAGTGGTCCTCGCAGCGACGGTCGAGGATGCGATCTCGGTGGTCTGCTCTCGGATCGCCATCGCGTCGACCGACCCGGCGCACCGGGCCTCGCTCCGCGGTCTTTGGGCCGGCCGCGACGGGCTCGGCTGGCTCCGCGGATGTTGCGCGCGGAGCTCGCCGTACGGCGACTGCGATGCCATCGCAGCGCAGATCGACCAGGCCCGCGCGGCGGTGTCCGCCGACGGGCCCGGGCCCGAGCCCGAACCCGAGCCCGAGCCCGAGCCCGAGCCAGTGCCCGAGCCAGCGCCAGTGCCACCAGATCGACAGAGGAGGAGCGATATGATCGACGATGCGACGGATGATGAGAGTGATCGGGCGACCGTGTGCATGGTCGGCACGGTCGCGGCGGCACCACGACGCGGCCGCACGCAGTCGGCCCGACTGGTCTGCGTCCTGCTGATCGAGGCTTGCGTGGGCGGCCGGACGCACCGATACGATGTGATCGTGCGTCGGGACGCCGCGGCATGGCTCGCGTCCATCGAGCAGGGGGCGCGTGTCCGCATCACCGGCGCTCTGACCTCGCGCTCGACCGCCGACGCAGATGGATGGCCGAGGAGGATCACTGCGATCGACGCGGACGCGATCTCGGTGATCCGACGAGGAGACGATGACCATGCAGCGGCATGATGGGTACCCGCACCTGGCCGGTGTGCGCGAGGACGACGTCGAGCTCCTGCTCGCGCCCGGACGAGCGACGCAACGTAGTGCGCGACGCATGATGGCCGGCGGCCTCCTGCGCCTCGACTCCCGCACCGGCCGATACTCGCTGACGGATGCAGGGGCCGCCCGAGCCCGTGAGATCCGAGCACGCCACTGCCTCGCGACCGCGCCCGACGGGAGGTGGACGCTCGACGGCGTGCCTCTCGGTCTCGGCGACGAGATCGAGATGATGATCGCACCGCAGCACTGGATCGCGGCGCACTGGGGTGGGGCCATCCCGGCGCCACGGATCGGCATCGAGGCGGTGGGGGGATCGTGGATCGCCTCGGCCGCGGCGCCCACGGCACTGCGCGACGCGATCTTCCGCTGGCGGGCGCCGGCATGACAGACTGCGCCACCTGTGGCCCGACGGCGGCGTGCGAGTGCGAGGCTCCGCGCTCGATCTCCCTCAGGTGCCCGGAGTGCTCACGAGCGCTGTGCGTCGACTGCATGGCCGCCGTCCTGATCGCTCTCGCCCTCGAGCTCCGGCGTGCACCGACCCTCCGACCAGAGGCCGTCGACCGCATGCTCCGAGCGACGCGATCTGCCCTCGCGGCCATCGTGCTCGGGGAGGGAGGCACGTATGGTCTGCTTCTCGCGACTCGCCCACGGACGGGATACGAGATCGAGGCGATCACCGGGTGGCGGGCGCTGCTGGTGTGCCTCGGCGTCGCGTCGGAGGACGCACGCGCGACCGTCCAGCTCGCGCTGCGCCCGGACGCGATCCCCCTCCGTCGGCGTGGCCTCGACTCGTGAGCAGCGGTATGATCGGAGACGGCATTGCCGGAGCAATGGTGCACCGGTCAGCGTTTTGCGAATGTGGGAGTGACCCCGGGAGTCCGATCTCGGGGTCGCTTTTTTTTTCGGGCCCGTCATCATGCCTCGACCCAAGATCGCAGTCGTGACGTGCCTCTGGCATCGACACGCACTCGCCTCGGTGGTCCTCGGCCACTACCGCGCCGCTGCCCGCCG
>CAZYSW010000645.1:0-3311 GCA_964650105.1 uncultured Nannocystaceae bacterium | reverse complement strand
CCTTCGCGACCTTCTGCAGCGGCTCGCTGGTGGGATGCGGCCGTAGGTCGAGCGCCCGGGTGGCGATGGCGGCCTCGATGGCGAGGACCCGACCGACGTTGCCGACCACCCGGTCGAGCTTGAGGGCGGCGATGGGGCCCATGCTGACGTGGTCCTCCTTGCCGGCGGAGGTGGGAATGGTGTCGACGCTGGCCGGGAAGCTCAGCGTCTTGCATTCGCTGGCCAGCGCCGCGGCCGTCACCTGCGCCATCATGAAGCCGCTTTGAACGCCGGGGTCGTCCGCCAAGAACGAGGGAAGGCCGCGCGAGGTGTGCTGCGACATGAACCGATCCAGGCGTCGCTCGCTGATGGTGGCCAACGTGGTGAGCGCCGCGGTGAGGTGATCGATGGGCACGGCCACGGTGGCGGCGTGGAAGTTTCCCCCGCTCACCACGTCGTACCCGCCTCCGGGCGTGGCGAGCACCAGGGGATTGTCGGTGAGGCTGTTGATCTCGATCGTCAACGCTTCGGCGACGTACCGCAGCGCGCCGCGGACCGCCCCGTGCACCTGGGGCATGCACCGGATCGAGTACGCGTCCTGGACCTCGTCGCAATCGCGGTGGGACGCGTTGAGGGGCGAGCCGCGGACGAGGTCGCCCACGACCTGGGCCGTTCGGCGTTGACCGGGGTGGGGCTTGCCGTCGTGGATGCGAAGGTCGAAGGCCGCCACGGTGTTGAGCCCCGCGTCGAGACTGAGCGCGCCCACGATGTCGGCCGCGGTGACGAGCTCCGCGGCACGCCACGCCGCCAACGCCCCGATGGCGGTGGTGACCTGAGTTCCATTGATGAGCGACAGACCCTCCTTGGGACCCAGGCGGTAGGGCTCGAGGCCGACCTCGCGCAGGGCGTGGTCGCCCGGCATGCGCCGTCCGTCGACCCATGCCTCGCCCTCGCCGATGAGCGGCAAGGCGAGGTGGGCCAGCGGTGCCAGGTCGCCGCTGGCCCCGACGCTGCCTTGCCGCGGCACGATGGGCACCACGCCGCGGTGCAGCAGGGCCAGAAGGTGATCGACGAGCGCCGGCGCCACGCCACAGGCGCCCAGCGAGAGGGTGTGGGCACGCAAGAGCAAGAGGGCGCGCACGATCTCGGAAGGCAGGGGATCCCCGACGCCGATGGCGTGGCTGCGCAGCAGGTTCGCTTGCAACTCGACCGCCTGCTCGGGTCGAATCCGCCGATCGCTCAGCGCTCCGAAGCCCGTGTTGACCCCGTAGATCGTGCGCCCGTCCGCCATGTCGGCCATGAGCTCGTCACGGGTGCGTTGCAACGACGATCGTGCACCCGCGTCGAGTTCGACCTCCACGCCCTGGTACGCGACGGCGAAGACCTCCGCCAGCTTCAGCGTTCGCCCGATGACCACGCTCATGTGGCTCGGAACCTAGCAGCAGCCACACAGGTGCGACGCGATTTTTCGCTCGCTGCCGTCGCGCCGCCATTCTTCCGAACGCCGCGCCGCGGTGGGCCGTGACCTCGGCCGTCACGCGTGCACGCCGATCGCCGAGGAGCCACGGCGTCGCCAGCCGGCGACGAGCGGTGGCGCATGATACGCACCGCCGGGGCCGATCCGGCCACCCCACGCCGCCCCGCGTGATCGAACACGTGCCCGAGTCGGGGCACCGCGCTGTGCTGTCGCCCATGGTTTGACCCTCGCACGACGCGCCACTACTCTATTCGACCGATGCGGGTCTGCCCTCGGTGCGGCGCGCAGTATGCCGTCGCGGAGGGCTTCTGCCCCATGGACGGGACCGCGCTTCAGCTCCCCGATCCCGCGAGCGAGCCGATTCCTCCCGAGGCGAAGCCGCTCCTGGGGCGGGTGCTGGACCGCCGCTATCGGCTCGACGAGCTGATCGGGCAGGGCGGCATGGCCTTCGTGTTCCGGGCCACCCACACGCTCATCGGCAAGCGGCTGGCGATCAAGGTCCTGCGACCCGAGCACATGACCGATCCACGGATCGTGGAGCGGTTCCTCCGCGAAGCCCGGCTCAGCTCGCAGCTCAAGCACCCCAACATCGTCGACATCAGCGATTTCGGCAGCCTGCCCGAGGGCTGGGCCTTCTACGTGATGGAGCTCTTGGCGGGGCAGACGCTGGCCGCCTACATTCGGGAACGGGGATCGCTCCACCCCGGCGAGGCGGTGGAGATCGCGGTGCAGATCGCCGCCGGTCTGGCGGTGGCGCACGCCAAGGGCATCGTCCATCGCGACCTCAAGCCCGAGAACGTGTTTCTGGCCACGCGTCGCGACAGCGAGCGCCCGCGGGTCAAGCTCCTCGACTTCGGGGTGGCGCGTGCGGGCGATCTCCGCGTGACCGCGGCGGGCGTCGTGTTGGGAACCCCCGAGTACATGCCGCCCGAGCAGGCGACGGGTTCGGACGTCGACGCGCGTGCGGACCTGTATGCCCTCGGCGTGATCGTGTACGAGATGCTGACCGGCCGCGTGCCGTTTCAGTCCGACGACGTCGCCGAGGTGCTCTCGGGGCACATTCACCGCCACCCGCCGTCGTTCGCCGAGGTGGCGCCGAACGTTCGATCCCTGCCTCGCCTCGAGCACGCGGTGTTCCGCTTCCTCGAGAAGCGTGCCGAGGAGCGGCCGCCTTCGGCCCAGGCTGCCATCTCGCTGCTCACCGAGGCGCTTGCGGTGGACGTGAGCACCGAAGAAGCGGCTCGGGTGGAGCGCGCGACGCTGCCCATCGGGTCGGGTGGCGTCGGTGCCGAGATCCCGATGTCGGACTGGAGCCACGGGGTTCCGGCGTCCGCTTTGGGACCCGGGCCGCACGGGTTCGCCGGGCACCAAGACGCGAGGCCCGAGCCCGAGCCCGAGCCCCGGCAGCCCGAGCCTCCCGCGTCGCCGCCCGTCCGCGGTCGCCCCAGCGTGCCACTGGTGATGGGGATCACTGCGCTGAGCGCCGGCACGGCCAGCTTCTTGCTGTTTTGGGCCATGGGCGCGCTCGACGTACGGAGCCCGCCCGAGCCCGCCCGCCCGGCGGAGGTCGACGTGGGGGCCGCGATCGTCCATCCGGCGAGCACGCCTCGGGCCCTTCCGGCGAGTGCGCCGCTTCCCGCCGATCCGCCGAAAGCTCCCGAACCTTCCCCCACCGGAGCGATCGCGCACGATTCCGAGCACGCGCCGCCTGAAACGATGGACGCCGCGAAGCGTACGGAGGTCGACACCAAGGCGCGCGGCCGCAAGAGCACGAGCAGCAGCAAGCGCCGCGACGGCACGACGCCGGCACGCAAGCCCGAGCGGCCCCCCGACCCACCACCCCCTTCAACCACGC
>CAZYSW010000644.1:1604-3311 GCA_964650105.1 uncultured Nannocystaceae bacterium | reverse complement strand
GCGTGCACGTCCGGGTCCGCTCCGGCCACGGACGTGGCGAGGGCCACCAGGATCATCGAACCGCCGATGGCGAGCACGTGGTCCCAGGAAACTATGCTCGCGCCGAGAAGGCAAGCCACGGGCCACACCTCCGGTCACCCGCGCCCCGCTCGTCGGGGGTTTCGACGAGGGGCGAACATGGCCACCGAGGTCGCGGACACGTCGTGCGGGGTGATGCCGCCGTCGGCGGCAGCACTGGCAAGGGGCGAGACCGAAGGAACATCGAGCACCGTCCGAGCGTCGAGCCACGCAGCCAGCGTCGTCGGGGGCATCCCCCTCGCGAACGTTTCCGAGAGCCGCCTAGTGCACCCGGCGCCGGCACTCGTCCACCAGGGCGCGGGTCTTCGAATCGCGCGCCCGTCCCTGGTAGCGTGCGCAGTCGTCGAAACGCCCCGCCTCGAAGAGCGCGCGCACCCGCAACGCGACGAAGCGCGCTCGATGTTTGGGTCCCCAACACGCCTGCCGATCGAGGTGGCGCAAGAGCGCCTTCCAGTCGCGCGAGCGCTCGGCATCGTCCGCTGCATCCCGCGTGCGACGACAGACCGCCGACGCGCTGGGATCCGGTTCGGGATCGCTCGAGCCCGCCCCGGTCGCCTCGTCGGCCGCCACGGGGACTTGCCCCTTCCCCGCGGCCTCGGTCTCGTCGTCGGACGGATCGGGCACCGCACCCGCGGGCGGATCCCCCGACGGATCGTCGTCCCCGACGGGCGCGCGCGCGTCGGCGGTCGGGCGTTCGGCACCTCCGGCGGGACCGTGGACGGGGGCCGCGACCACCAGCCCCTGGGCCGGAACCGTCTCGGCGTCCCTGGCGGTGTGAGCCTCGACCTCCGCGTCCACCGTCCGCTCCGCGACGCCTCCGCGGCCGACCAAGAACGCGGCGAAGACACCCGCCGCCAACGCGAGCGCGCCCGCCCCCACCGCCCACCACGGGGGACCGGTGCGCGCGGGCTTTCGATCCACGCGCGTCATCGACGTGCCCGCGCCCCGCAGCGTCTCCTCCACGCCGGGCGCCCGATCGGCAACCGTCGCGGTGGTCTCCCGCCGCTCGAGGATCGCATCGAGACCGGCGATGAGCTCCGCAGCCGACTGCGGTCGCAGCTCGGGCTCGATCTCCAGGCACCGATGCACGAGGGCACACACATCCGGCGGAAGATCGCCCCGACGCTCGAAGATGGCGGGTGCGGGCTCGGTCGCCTTGCGCGTCAACACCTCGACCATGTTCTCGGAGGCGAACGGCGGCGCACCGGTGAGCGCCTCGTACAAGAGCACGCCGAGCGCATAGATGTCGAAGCGTTCGTTGGGGTCTTTGCCCTTGGCCTGCTCGGGGGCCATGTACTCGGGCGTCCCGAGCGCGTGCCCCGGCCGGGTCAGCCGTTGGTCGGCCTCGCTACGCACGGCGCTGGCGGAGATCCCGAAGTCGAGCACCTTGACGACCTCGCCATCGGAGCGCGCGACCAGCATCACGTTGTCCGGCTTGAGGTCGCGGTGGATGATTCCCACGTCGTGGGCGGCCTTCACCGCGCGCGCGATGTCGCGGACGATCTTGCAGGCGCGCTCGACCGGCATGGGGCCGTCCTCCACGATGGCGTCGTAGAAGGACCGCCCCACCAGGTACTCCATCACCAAAAAGAGCCGACCATCGGGCAGCTCACCGGCATCGAACACCTC
>CAZYSW010000644.1:0-1594 GCA_964650105.1 uncultured Nannocystaceae bacterium | reverse complement strand
GTTGGGATGGCCGGCTGCACTGGCCGCCCGCGCCTCCTCGCGGAACCGATTCGCCACCACGTCGTGGTTGCTCCACTCGTGGGAGAGCACCTTGATGGCCACCTTCCGCCCGACGCGAAGGTGCTCGGCCAGGTACACCACGCCCATCCCCCCACGACCCAGCGACCGCTCGATGCGGTAGCGGTCGGCGACGATCGTGCCCGCGGCGATCGTGTCCAGGTCCACGGTCGAGGATTCGACGTCGCCGGTCTGCGGGTCGTCGGCTCGCCGCACGCGCTCCCAAGCCCCCGTGCGCGGCAGCGATTCCAACAACTTCAGGTACGCCGCCTGATCGCGCGCCCGGGCCGGGCCGAACAGACCGTGCATGAACTCCGCCACGGTCTCCTGATTGGTCTGCGGAGCGTGGCTCGCCAACCAGGCGCTCAGCGCCTTCATGAACTCGAGCGCGGTCCCGAACCGTGCCTCGGGATCTCGCTCGAGGGCCCGCATCACGATGTCGTCGAGCTCGGCGTCGACCCGCCGGCTGGAGGTGCTCGGGCGCTTGGCGACGAACCCGGCGACATCCCTGGTCGACGTCTGGCCGGAGCGGAACGGGCGCCCGGTGATCAGCTCCCACAGCACCACCCCGCACCCGTACACGTCGGTGCGCGCATCGAGGGGTTGGTGAGTGGCCTGCTCGGGGGCCATGTACCCCAGCTTCCCGAACACCACCCCGGGGACGGTCATGGACGCCTTGAGCGCCGAGGTCGCCAGCCCGAAGTCCGCGAGCCGCACGGCGCCCGCCCAGTCGATCAGGATGTTGGACGGGGAGACGTCGCGATGCACGAGCCCCAGGCCCGGGAAGGTATGCGCGTAGTGAAGACCGCGCAGGATCTCCCGCGCGACGTGGACCGCGATCGGAATCGGGAACGCGCGCCCCACTTCCGCGCATCGGTCCCAGATGTCGGCGAGATCTCGTCCCTCGATCAGCTCCATCGCGATGTAGAGCTGACCGTCCACCTCCCCGGCCTCGCGGACGTCGACCAGGTTGTTGTGGTGAAGCCGGGAGACGACCTTGGCTTCGTCCAGAAAGCGGGTCCGGTAGTCGTGATCGGGGGCCCCTTGCCGGAGGAGCTTGACCGCAGCCAGCCGCGCGAGGGCGCCCTCACCGACGCTGGCGACGTACACGCTGGCCATCCCGCCCTCACCCAGTCGAGCGAGGAGCGTCATCTTGCCCAGCGTGCGCGGCGGATCGAGCCGCTGGAGCGACTCCATCACCATTTGGGCAACGCTACCACGGACCGCCGGTTTCTGAGTATGCTGGGCCCGCGCGAGCGAACGACCCGCTCGCACCAACCGGCGACCGACATGGACGAGCCGTCCACGCCCGAGAAAGCAGGGGGACCCGGAGTCCTGTACTTCGATCCCAATCCGACCACTGCCAGGCTGGCCACGGCAGGGTTGCGTTTGGCCGGCTACGTCGTGTACGCCGCCGGCACGCAATCGGAGGCCATCGACCTCTGCCGACGAAACGGTCCCGGGGTGGACGGGAGAATCGTGGCGCTCCTCCTGGACACCGAGACCTCGCCCGAGGTGACCGCTTCGCTACTCTTGT
>CAZYSW010000643.1:0-3315 GCA_964650105.1 uncultured Nannocystaceae bacterium | reverse complement strand
CAGAGCACGCCACCATCCACCACGGCGCAGGTCGTGTCGTCGCCGGCGGCCAGCGACCCCGCTGACGTCGCCTCCCATCACGCGCTCGACCTGCGGCGCGTCTTCGTCGGCTGGAAAGCACCAAACGCCGTCACGGCTCCCCACGCAGGCACGGGGCCGCTCATAGCCCCGCTCGTCGATGGTCGTTCCAAGCGTCACCTCACGCGCTGCGATGTGAGAGGGGAGCGGCACCGTGCGCGGATTGGGCCCCGCTCCCGACAACCGCGCCGGAAAGCCTGGCGGCTGGAGATCAACTGCGGCCAGGAAGGCCCGTTCGCGCGCGAGACGATCGCCGAAATGAAGCACTCCCGCGAGCCCACTGCCGAGCACCAAGAGCATAGCCATTCGCCGCCTCGCCTTCGCCCTCCAGAGCGAGAGGACGGCGAAGAAGGCCGCGCAGCCGAGCACCGGCCAGAGGCGGAGCCCGTGCTTCGCCCGCCAGATCTCCGTCCCCGACGCTCCCGTTCGCGTGAGGAGCTCGATCTCGATCCATGCCGCCGCGCCCCCGGAGCTTGCCGTGACCACGAAGAGCATCGCCGCTCCGAGCAGCCACCCGCTGTCACCCAATCGTCGGCGCCCCACGGTGAGGAGCAACGCAGCGCCCACGACGAGCGTGGCCACGACGAAGGTCACCTCGGCCCAGGCGGCCACGAGCGGCGTCACGCGGACCTCGCGCCATCAAGAGAATTCACGGATCGGGCGGCCCACCCCATTGAAGAACCTTTCCGTCCTTCACCACCTTGGCGTGCGGCGAGAACCGACTTGCCCAGGGAATCTTCTCTAGATCGCGCCGCTTCAAGAGGTCCGAGAGTCGAGCATCCGTCGAAGCAATTCGCGGAGCTGCTCCCGATCCGACGCGCTCAGCCGTCCGATGAGAGGAGCCAGTGCCTGTTGCCCCTGGGCACGTAGCTTCTCGACGAGCTTGACCCCAGCGCTCGTCAGGAAGACGTCCGTGGCCCTTCCATCCTCTTCGTTGGGCGCACGCGCTACCAGCCCTCTCTTCTCCGCTCGGGTGATGAGCCCCGACATGGTCTGCTTCTCCAACCCGAGGTAGTCGGCGAGCTCGGCCATGCGCGGGCGCCGATCCGACAGGATGCCCAAGACGCGGACCAGCGAGAGGGACAACTCGTTTGCTGCGCCAATCCTGTTGATGATCGCCATCGTGACGAAAGCGGTGGTCACGAGCGCGTCGGCCAGCCCTTCGTCCGGAGCGAAGGCCTGCGTCGTCGATCTCCGCTCCTTCATCGCACCTTCAGCTTGACACGGTTCGCATCACGAACCAACAATAGTTCGCATAGCGAACCACTTGCGGCACCAGCGACGCGCCAGACAGCTGGCGCTCCAACTCGAACGGGAGCAGGGATGAAACGACGCAAACCCTTCGGCTTACGCACCTGGTCTACCCCACTGACCATCGGGTCCTTCATGCTGATGGCGGTCACGGGCGTCTTGATGTTCTTCGACGTGGTGCCAGGGTACGTCAGCTTCGCCCACGAGTGGTTCTCGTGGTTCTTCCTCGTCGGCGCCGCAAGCCACATCGCAGTGAACTTCCGTCCGATGAAGAAACACCTCCGATCGACCTGGGGCCGGGCCAACGTCGCCATCTTTGCCGTCATTCTGGTCGTCTCGATGTTCTCGTTCGGGCGCATCACGGCCCCTCAGCTGAAGTGGCGCGTCTTCGACTCGCTCATCGAGGCTCCGCTGTCTGCACTTGCTGGCGTGACACGCACGAGCTCAGTGGATCTCATGGAAAAGCTCGAGAGGCACGGAGTTACGGCCACACCCGAACAGAACATCAAGATTCTGGCCGAGAAGCACGACATGGACGAATTCCACCTGCTGGGCGTCGTCTTCCTTCTCGAGTGAACGCCCGACTCTGCGGGCCGCAGCCCCATGACCGGCTTCGTGCGACTCATGACCCGAGCGACGGGTGTTTCGCCCTCAGAGCCCGAGCCCGTCGGACACCTTCCGCCCAGATCCCCCATCACCGTTCGCGCTTCGACGACATGAACAAGCTGACGACCTTCCTCGCCCGCGGCATCGTCTCGCCGACGACGCCCCCATCGTTCCGCGCAACGAGCCGTATGGTGCTGCCGGTCAGCCTTCTCCTCACGTTCGGATGCGGTGGCGACAAGGCCGTTCTACCCGCGGAGCCAAACACGCTGCCGACCCCGGCCACGGAACCCACACCGTGAGGATCGGGGACGCCAGTGGTCGACAGCGTCCAGGCGTTCATCGACACCCTCGACCCCGCACAGCGCACCCTGTTGCTTCAAGAGCACACCTTCGCCAACGCGTCGCGATGGCATACCTATCCGCAATGGGCCCTCGGAAGCGAGCAGGCGCGTCTCGGGCTCGCCCTGGGCGAGCTCTCCACCCAACAATGGCAGGCGTTCGACGCCCTCTTGAAGGCGGCGACCGGTAGCGGTGCAAGGGGGAACCATACACGGGGCGCGCGCGAGGACCGAGCCCTCCGCCCACGCGGCGGTCACGCTCCGACCGGGCACCGACGCCTCAGCGCCGGCGCGACGGCTTGACGAGGTGGTGGAGCCAGTTTCGCACCTCGCGGGTGCGCGCGGTCTCGTCGAAGAGCGCCTCGCCGATGCCGAAGCGAAAGGCGAGGTCGCGACGCGAGGGGTCGGCGTGGAGCACCTCGAGGGAACCGAGGTAGTCGGCGGCGTCGTCCGGCGAGCGAAAATCGCCCTGCGCGATGAGCTGAGGGGCGCGCAAGATCCCGAGCCGAGCGACGTCGCCGAGGTCGTACTCGGGGTGGTACTGCACGGCCCAGAAGGTCCCCCGTCCAGAGCTCACGCTGACGGCCTGCACCGCGGAGAAGGCGTTGCCCGCGAGCACCGTCGTCGTGCTCGGCGCGATCGCGACGACGTGGTCCTCGTGGCTCGTGAAGGCGTCGAAGGCCACGGGTTTGTCCGCGAACATCGGGTGCGCGCGGCCCGCCTCCGTGAGGGTGACCGTGCGGGCGATCCCCAGCTCGCGGCCCCGAGGGTTCGGCTCGCAGCGGCCCCCGGTGGCCGTGACCGCGACGTGAACGGCCCAGCAGCTCCCGAAGCTCGGCGTCCCCAGCGCGAAGGCCTCGCGCGCGAGATCGAGCTGGGCGCGCACCGCGCTCGTTTCGCGGTGCACGGTGAGGTTCGATCCCGTCCAGGCGATGCCGTCGTAGCTCGCGAGCGTCGCGCCGGCGGGCAGCGCGAAGCGCGCGCCGTCGAAGGGCGCGACGTCGACCTGCGCCTCCGGCTCGAGGCGGCCCAACATGCGGCG
>CAZYSW010000642.1:0-3328 GCA_964650105.1 uncultured Nannocystaceae bacterium | reverse complement strand
CGGGTGCGGTCCGAGCTCTCGGAGCCGAGGTCAGCGCGGGGTCGCGGCCCCTTCCTCGCCAAGAGCCCGCGCGTTCGGGAGAACGACTTTCGGTATGGGGGCGCCGGGGAACGACTTTCGGTATGGGGGTCGTGTGGGGGTCGTGACGCGAAGAAACCCCGCGATCGGGACGAATCACGGGGTTTCGACGGTGAGCCCGGTAGGAATCGAACCTACAACCCGCGGATTAAGAGTCCGCTGCTCTGCCAATTGAGCTACGAGCCCGCAGGGGGGCCCTATATAGTCGATCCCGCGAGAAATCCAAGCCCCTTTTTCGCGGGGCGAGGTCGCGCTGTGGGCGCTGTCCAGCCGGAGATTGCGGGCGATGGGGCAAGCTGCGCCGGATTTCGCGGGTGGGGGCGGGGGGCGCCGCGGGGGGCGGATCGGTGTCTCACATCGGAAGCGATCTCGGGTGCGGAGTATGCTCCGCGCGTGCTCGTGACCTGGCACCGCGCGTTGGTTGGCTCGCTGGGATCGTTGTGCCTGGCTGGTTGCCTGTCGGTTCCCCCGGCGGCGGGGAGCCGTCCCACGGAGGCGGCGACGGAGGAGGCGCCGCAGCTTCTGTGGACGGCCCGCAACCCGATCTCGTTGTACCGCGAGGGCGAGATCCGGAAGTTCGAGATGCGACAGGGCGGGGAGCTCCTCGGCTACTCGTGGGGGCGCTATGCGGGTGAGGACCCCCAGCGCCCGGGGCTGCACCGCTTCGAGACCCGCATCGAGCTTCATCTGCCCGGTCATGGTCCGGTGCGCAGCGAGGGGCTCGTCGTCCTCGACGACCGAGGGCATCTGGTCGAGGGGTTCGAGCGCAGCATCGCGGCCGAGCTTCGCTTCACCCGCGAAGGGGACGACCTGGTCATCACCGATGGCAAGGACGAGGAGCGGTTCGGCTACGCGCCGACCGAGCGCGACGTCGCCGTGATGACGCACGGCGCGATCCTTCACGAGGAGATGATGCTGGCGGCCCGCGATCTGCCCCGTGGTGCGGTCGAGACCCGGCTCATCCCGCTTTCGGGGGGGCGCCCGGTGGCCTGGCGCGCGCAGGTCCAGCCCGACGGCGAAGGGCTGGTGCTGCACACCAGCCTGGGGGAGCAGATCCGCTTTCGGGACGGTCGCATCCAGTCGATCCGAGCCGACAGCAGTGACCTGGAGATCGTCGCGATGGACGAGGCGACGTGGCCGCAGTGGAGCATCGAGGGGCCGCGCGCCATCGCCTACGCGCCGCCCCCCGACGCCGCGTTCACGATCCGGGAGGTCGAGTTGCCCGGCAAGACGGGGGAGCCCGCCCTGTTCGGCGAGGTGCTGGTACCGACCGAGGGCGAGGGCCCGTTTCCGGGGGTCGTGTATCTGTCGAGCAGCGGCCGCGAGGATCGGCACGGGTTCGCCGGGCCACCCCCGGTGGACCTGGGCAGCCACGCGATCACCGATGCGCTGGCGCAGGCGGGCTTCGTCGTGCTGCGCTTCGACGAGCGCGGGCAGGGCAAGAGCGAGCGGGGAGAGGTCGGGTTTTGGGCGCAGGTGGAGGATGCTCGGCGCGCGTTCCGGACCCTCGTCGTGCAAGACGAGGTCGACCCCGATCGGGTCGTGATGGTCGGACACGGTGAGGGGGGGCTGCGGGCGCTGCACGTGGCGGCGGCGCAGCCCGACGCGGTGGTCGGCGTCGCGCTGCTGGCCGTGCCCGGGCGGCCCTATCGCGAGGTGTTCTTCAGCCAGGCGGAGCGGTCGCTCGCCAACGTGGCGCCCGAGGTGCGCAAGAAGGCGCTGGCCGAGCAGCGCAAGATGCTGGCCGACGTCGAGAAGGGCGAAAACGTGCCGCCGGAGCTCGAGCCACAGGCGCAGTGGATCCGCGAGGCGCTCGACCAAGATCCGCGGCTGCTGATCCCGAAGCTGAGGGCCCGGCTGTTTTTGGCGCAGCCGGGCAAGGATTTCGAGGTCGATCCGGAGGTGGATCTCGAGGCGCTGGTGACCGCGGCCAGGGATGCCAAGCGTCCGTACCAAGTCGCGCGGTATCCCGAACTCGATCACCTGTTCAAGCCCGAGCCGGGCGAGTCGAGCCCCGCCCGCTACCTCGAGCCGGGTCGCGAGGTCGATCCCGGGTTTCTCGCGGACCTGGTGAAGTGGGCGCGGGAAACGACCGCACCGCCGCGCAAGCGTCGGTGATCCGGACGGCGAATCGACACGCGGGGCGGCCGCCGTCGCCACCCCACGCGTGACGGCGGGCTCAGAAGTTGGCCAAGAGCTCGGCGCGCTTGGCCTTGTACTCGTCCTCGGTCAGAAGCTGGGCCTCGAAGGCTTGCTTGAGCTTGATGAGCTTCTCTTCGAGGCTGCCGGGGGCGGGACCGGCTTGCTGTGGGGGCGCCCCTTGGGGTTGACCCTGCTGTGGTGCGTAGCCCTGTTGGGGTGGGTAGCCCTGTTGGGGCGGGTAACCCTGTTGAGGTGGGTAGCCCTGTTGGGGTGGGTAACCATGCTGAGGCGGGTAGCCCTGTTGGGGCGGGTAGCCCTGGGGTGGATAGCCGTAGCCCGGCATGGCGTGGCCCATCATGCCGGCCATCATGTTGCCCATGCCCATGCCCATGCCGAGCCCCATGCCGGCTTGCATGACACCGCTGCCCGTCCCGGGCTGGCGGGCCGCATCGCGCATGGCCTGCATGCCCTCCCACGCGAGCGTGTTGTCGACGCCACGGGCCGACTGTGCGGCGGCGGCATCGAGCGCCTTTTCGACCTCGGGGGGCAGCGAGATGTTCTCGACGATGAAGCTGGTGAGGGTGATGCCGATCTTGCCGAAGTCCTCGGCGATCGTCCCGGTGACGGCGTTGGCGAGCACGTCGTAGTGGGCGGCCATGTCGGCCACCGAAAGCTCGCTCTTGCCCGCGGCCTGCGAGAACGCCGAGACCAGGCGCCGGCGCAAGAAGCCCTCGATGTCGTCGGTGCCGACGAAGCCCTGGGTGCCGACGATCTCGTCGAAGAACAACCGAGGATCGGTGATCCTGAAGTTGTACGAGCCATAGGCGCGGATGCGGACACGCCCCGGTCGGTTTCCGACCGCGAACTCGGGGTCTCGCACCAGAACCGGGTTGGCGGTGCCCCACTTCTGGTCGAGGTACTGCCGGAGGTTGACGAAGTAGATCTCGGCCTTGAAGGGACTCTCGAAGCCGTACTTCCAGCCGCGCAAACGCGAAAGGACCGGCACGTTCTGGGTCGACAGGGTGTGGGTGCCGGGGCCGAACACGTCGGCGGCCTTGCCCTCGTTGACGAGCACGCACGCCTGGCCGGCGCGACACACGAGCTTGGC
>CAZYSW010000641.1:0-3332 GCA_964650105.1 uncultured Nannocystaceae bacterium | reverse complement strand
GCTGCTGACCGTGTTGCTGAGCCCGAACGGATTGCCGTACGCGATCACCCACTGACCGACCCTCAACGACTTCGAATCACCGAGTCGGGCCGGCACGAGGCCGTCGGCCTCGACCTTGATCACCGCCAGATCCGACCGAGGATCGGTGCCCACCACCTTCGCCGCCAGCTTTCGCTCGTCGTGCAGGACGACCTGCAGCGACTCGGCGCCCTCGACGACGGGGGTGTTGGTGAGGATGTGGCCGCGCTCGTCGAGGATGACGCCGCTGCCCAATCCCACCTGCTCGCTCGGCGGCGGCGCCGGCCATCCCCCGAAGAGCTCGCCGAACGGCCCTCCGAACTCGGGAAAGGCTGCCGGCGATCGGACGGTGCGCTTCGAGGTGATCGACACCACCGAGGGGGCAACCGTCGCGGCCGCGCGTTCGAACGCGTTCTCGAGCGCGACCACGCCGCCCGCCGCCTCCTGGGTCGAGGCTTCCGCCGCCGGCGCGGCGTTTCGGTCCGGGCTCTGTCCGGCATGCGCATCGCCGCAGGCCACCGCGAGAACGCTCGAAAGGAGAATCAGTGCACGCTTGGTCATGTCGCTGTCCGGGTCCTGTCCTGTTTCCGGCGAGAGCCTATGTGACTCCTGTTCGCGGCGCTTTCAAGGGCTCGCCGTCGCCGATCCCCACCTCCTGGTGCCGGCGCTGCGAACGCCTCGACTCGATTGAAGCGTTGCACTCCAATCGTAGATCTCGATCGTAGCGATCGCCGAATCGTCGAGCTCGGCGCTCGGGGCGACGCGCTGCGAACGATCGCGAATCAGGCGAGCAGGAGTCGAGCATGGCAGCGCGCGAGGAACGAACGGATGGAGCGAGCTCGAAGGTTCGACCGATCCGTTGGGCCGTCGTCGGCGCCGGGCACATCGCCCAGGTCGCCGTGCTGCCGGCGTTTCGGAACGCCGAGAACAGCGAGCTGGTCGCGCTGATCAGCGGCGATCCCGACAAGCGTCGCGTCCTGCAGGAACGCTACGACATCGAGCACGTCCTGGACTACGAGGCCTACGACGCGTTCCTCGCCAGCGGCCTGGTGGACGCGGTCTACATCGCGCTGCCCAACCACGTGCACCGCGACTACACCATCCGAGCCGCGCGAAACGGGGTCCACGTTCTGTGCGAGAAGCCGATGGCGGTCACCGAGCGCGATTGCGAGGAGATGATCCGCGCTGCCGACGACCACCACGTCAAGCTGATGATCGGCTATCGACTGCACTTCGAGCGCGGCAACTTGGAGGCCATCGACATCGTCGACCAGGGCGAGCTCGGGGAGCCTCGATTCTTCGGCTCGGTGTTCTCGCAGGACGTCAAGGAGGGCGACATCCGTCTGAACAGCCTCGACGAGGGAGGCGGCAGCGTCTACGACGTGGGCGTCTACTGCATCAACGCCGCCCGCTCGCTGTTTCGCGACGAGCCCCTGGAGGTGACGGCGTACAGCGCGGGTCGAGACGATCCCCGGTTCGAGCTGTGCGACGAGATGACCACCGCGGTGCTTCGCTTCCCCGGGGAGCGTCTCGCCACCTTCACCTCCTGCTTCGGCGCCCACGCGATCTCGCGCTACGAGGTCGTGGGCACGCGCGGTCGGCTCGTCATGGAACCGGCCTTCGAGTACGCCACCGAGATCGCCTATCGGGTGGAGACCGACGACGGCCACCGGGAACGGCGGCTCGAAAAGCGCGATCAGTTCGCGCCCGAGCTCATCTATTTTTCCGACTGCATCCGACAGGACCGCGAGCCGGAGCCGGGCGGTCTGGCCGGTCTGGCCGACGTGCACATCATCCGGGCCGTCTACGAGTCGGCCGCCAAGGGCCGGTCGGTTCGTCTCTTGCCGATCCGGCAGCCGGAGCGCCCCGACTTGTCACAGGCGATCACCCGCCCCGGATTCGACAAGCCCGGCGAGATCCACGCCTCGAGCCCCACCAGCCGCTGACGGTTCGTTCGTGGCGCGGTGAGCCTCAGGAAGCTCGCCGAACCGCCCGGATCAGCTCCTGCTTGGTCATCTTGCTGCGCCCCTTCACCCCGAGCTGTTTGGCGCGGTTGTAGAGCTCGTCGCGGCTGCGGTCCTCGAGGGAGCGCCGCGGATTCCCGGTCCCCTGCGTCTTTCGCCTGGGCGTCCGTCCCTCCTCCCGGCGTTGCTTGTTGACGGTGCGCGCCGCGATCTCCTTGGCTCGGTCCGTGTCCTCGCCGCGCTTGGTCGCGCTCTTCTTGATGTGCTCGTACTGTCGCTCGTCCTTCTTCGACCATCTCGGCATGAGCACATCCTGCGACGTCGGCGTCGGTCGTCGACATCGTCGCTTCAGCGTTCCGTGGCCGCGTAGGCTCTCGGCGGTCGGGATCGCCCGCGACCAGGCGAGTACCCGGCCTCCAACCGACGCCGACGGCGGCGGTACACGATCCACACCGAAGCGACGATGGCGATGTACACGCCGCACACGACGAAGCTCGCCACTTGGGCCATGGCGGGTTCTCGAGCGGTCGAGGGATCGAACAGCCGCGACAGCGTCGCGATCGTTCCGGGGATCGACACCAAGAGCCCGAGCACCGCGAGCCCGAAGACGGCGCCGGTCGTGGCACGACGAGCCCGCAGATCGCCACCCAAGACGCCGAGCGGAATCGCGACGGCGCCGATGATGATCGGCAACAGCGCGGGCACGGCCGGTGATCCGATCTCCGCCCAGGCCGCCGTCCCGACCAGGAGCATCAAGACGCCGTAGATCACCGTCACGACTCCCATTCACCCTCGGCCTAGCAGCCCGAAAGGCGGGCGCAGATCCGGCGGGTCCCGCGGGATCAAGCGTCGTGCGCCGCACGAGCGCGACGATCGAAGCGCAGGCCGAGCCAACGCGCCAAGGAGATCCAGCCCGCGACGATCACCACGATCGCGACGGACAACCAGCGCACGTCCTCGATCCCGACGGCTGCCGCCACCGCGAGGTTGAGCCCGACGGCGAAGACCTTGGCGCTCCTCTGTACGAACATGTCGATGAAGGCCTTGGCCTTGTACTTGGCGTCCCGAGACAGCGGGACGTACAGGGCCTCCTTCGCCGACTGGTTGATGGAGTAGGCGAGCGCGTTGTCGCTGGTCGACATGACCGCGGCCAGCCCGAGGGTGGGCACCACGAAGAAGCCCAGGGCTCCACCGAGGATCGAAACCGGCAACACCACCAGCGCGGTCGACATCCCGAGCCGACGCATCACCAGGCTGGTGGCCACGAGCTGCACGACGATGGACACCACCCCGGTGAGCTGTCCGACCACCGCGAAGAACCGATCCTTCTCCGTGCCCGCGCCGATCTCC
>CAZYSW010000640.1:0-3339 GCA_964650105.1 uncultured Nannocystaceae bacterium | reverse complement strand
CCGGCGACCCTCCCTACATCGACGGCTACAACCCCGAAGAGGAGACCTGCGTCTCGGGCAACTGGTGCGGAACGATCGAAACCGCGCTGGCCGTCGCCCCCAACGCCGACTCGACCCCCAAGGAGATGGACTGCCCGGTCCGCATCGTGGGCGCCCACGACCCGAGCCCGATCCGGGGTCCCGCCTACCAGGGCCTGTCCGCCGCCCCCAACATGCAGGGCGCGCTCAACCAGCACGGCACCGAGCTCGCCCGTGCCGGCGGAAAGGCGGACGCCTGCTGCTATCACTGGTTCGAGTACTGCAGCGGCCGACCGCTCTTGCACGACGGCCGGCAGCACGTCGCCCCCCTCCGTGATGGTTCGTGCTGGCTGCAGCCGAACGCGGACCGACCGACCCCGGCTGCGCTCGCCCTTCGAACGCGACAGGCCCTGGCGCAGGCCTGGCTCGACGATGCGCTGGCCGAGCACGCGTCCGTGGCCGCGTTCGCCCGCGTCACCCTCGAGCTGATGGCGGTGGGTGCACCACCCGAGTTGCTCGCCGCGACCACGCGGGCCGGCCTCGACGAGATCGACCACGCACGACGTTGCTTCACCATCGCCAGCCGCCTGTCGGGGCGCACGCACGAGCCGGGCCCCCTCCCGTCTCCACCGCCGCGACCCGCCTCCCTGGTCGCCGTGGCCGTCGACACCTTCGTCGAGGGGTGCGTCGGCGAGACGGTGGCCACCCTGGTCGCCGAGCGAGCGCTGGCCGACACCCGCGAGCCGGAGATCCGCGAGCTCCTCGAGGTCACCCGGCGCGACGAGGCCCGCCACGCGGCGCTGGCCTGGCGCACGCTGGCCTGGGCGCTCGATCGGGGCGGGGCCGAGGTGGCCGAGGCGTTGCACCACGCCGCGAACGCGCTCGTCGACCGCCAGGTCGCGCCGTCTCCCGCCCCGTGGGAGGCGGACCCGATGTGGCGGGCGCACGGACGGCTGCCCGCCGCCGCCATGGCACGGGCCCGTCGCGACGCCATCGCCGAGATCGTCCTCCCCATGCTCGAGCGTCTCCTGACGGCACCCGACCGAATCACGTGCGCGTGAGGGCTCGGGTCCGCTGCATCAACCACAGGGTCTGCGCGACGCGCCCGGCTGCGAAGCCGGCGGTGGCGACGAACAACCCCGGCCAGGTCTGGGTGCGAACCCCCAACAGCAACACCGCGACGCAGACCACCGCGAACACGACGACGGCCTCCGTCACGGCTCGCGTCTTGCGGTGGTGCACCAAGATCCCCTGGTAGTAGCTCTGCAGCACGCGCGTGGCAGGGATCGGCAGCGCGATCCAGACGGCCTCGACCGCCATGGCCGTCAGCGAGGGCGCCAGGCCGGACACCCGGCCGAACCAGATCTCCGACAGCGGGGTGGCGGCGAGCAGCACCCACACCGCGGTCACGCTGCCGGTCAGGATCCACGCGAAGCGTGACAGCACCTGCCCGGCCCGCGGGCGGTCCAGCTTGGCCACCACCACCTCGTTGTAGGCGATGCCGATGCTCTGCAGCACGAACGCCGCCCCCGACAGCACCGGCCACACCGCGAGCGACTCGACGACGGCCGGCATGCGGGTGATCGCGGCCGTCCCGATGGGCTGAACCGTCAAGACGACCAACGGCATCATCGCCAACGGCACGTAGAACTCGCGAAATGCCCGTCCGCGCAACGGCGGCCGGCTCGGATCGTCGTGGCCGAGGTACTGTCGTACGATCGGACGCACGCGCCACCCCACGTAGGCCGCTTCGGCGAGCACACCGGTCGACAGGGCGCTCGCCGCCACCACGACGCCGGGGAACGCTCGGAGCACGAGGCCCAGGGTCAGCACCAACGCGCTCGCCAGGAGGCGAACGACGGTGCCCTTACCCACCGCACGTGCATGACCGTAGCGGATCAACACCCCTTGCCCCGTACGGCGCGATGCGATGGACCACGCCCAGGGCAACATCAAGAGCAGCCCCCACCGGGCATGGTCGGCCACATCGTCGGGCACACCCAGCCAGCCCCCCACCAGGAGGTCGAACATCGGCGTGGCGGCCAGGAGCAGGTGAAGCACCGTCAAGACCAGCCCGGCCCCGTTGCTGAAGGTGCGCAGCGCCCGATACGAAGCCCGGTCCCGGCTGAGCTCGGTCGATGCGGCCAACAACATGATGATGGGCGCCTCGATCACCAGCGCGAGGGGAAACACGACGCCGTAAGCCCCGAGGTTGATCTCCGGTGCGGGCAGACGAGCGACCACCGCCGCCATCGCCGGCTGCTCCACGGCCATCAGGATCCAGCTCGACGCCAGGGGCCACCACGCGTCCACCACGTGGGCCATGCGAAGGGACGTGGCGGACGTACCGGTGCGTGCACCCGTTCGGGGAGAAGCGTCCGCGTTCACGGAGACCCGACTCATTCCGCTCGCGGAAAAACCGCGAGACTCAAGGCAAGTGTGGTTCCAGGGCGCGGGCCAGGCCAGGGATCGCGGCGCTCACGTTGTCCTTCGCGCTGCCGCGCAGGCGCTCGTAGGTCTTGCGCAGCGTCTTGTTCGGCGTTCGCTCGGCCCGCCGATCGGTGACCGTCAGCAGCGCATCGGCGGCCTCGTCGGCGTGACCGTCGAGGTAGGCGGTAAACGCCTGCTTGCAGTCGGCGGCCCCCTCGGTCGCGCGGTCGTACAACGGCTGCAGCGCGTCGGCGAACTCCGGGAGCAGGCCGTCGATCACCGCGGGCACCATGCCCGGTTTGATGGCCTTGATGACCTTGTATCCGGCCTTGATCGCGGCCCCCGACAGGCCGCTTTTCGCGGACACTTCCCGGTCCACGAGGTCGACACAGGCGGACACCACCTGGGCGCGCGTACCCGGAGCGGTGAGATGCTCGGCCAGATTCGTCATGGCCGCCCTTGTTGCCGATTTCGGGTGGAGGCGCAAGGGCGCCGAACCGCGGTGCCTCCGCGGCGTCTCCGAAAACCGCGACGCCTTCGACCACCGTGGCGCGGGCCGCGTGAGCGTGCTGCCGCTGCCGGAGGTCCGGCTCGCCGCCGCGGACGTCGACCGTCGGTCCACGAGCCTCGACACTCGCCTGCGTCCATTGCCATCATGCCCCTCATGCCGTTTCGGTGGACCGCTGGGGTGCTGTTGTCGTGGACACTCGCGGCGGGCTGCCATGGTGCGTCCGAGCCCGCGGCCGACGGCCCGGCCCGCGAACACGACGAATCGGAGCGACCGATGGACCGCAACGCCCCGACCCCTCCCCCCTCGAAGATCCCCATCGAGGAGGTGGCGCGCTACCCCCAGCCCGGAACGTCCGTCCCGTCGTCGATCCGCTTTGTCCC
>CAZYSW010000639.1:0-3342 GCA_964650105.1 uncultured Nannocystaceae bacterium | reverse complement strand
AAGCTGGCCGAGAAGGTGGTCCCGGCGATGAACGACGAGGAGCTCCAGAGGCTCATCGACGACCACTACCTGGGCGAGTCGCAGACGCTCACCACCGGCGCGGAAGCCAACCTGCTGAAGCTCGCCGAATTGCGGGGTACCCTGACCGAGGCGCAGAAGCAGCGCTGGGAGCAGATCAAGAAGGACTTCCAGCGGGTGAAGATGATGGGTGGAGCCGAGGACGATCCGGTCGCTCGCGTCACCGGTCAGCTCGGTGGTCTGGCGGATCGCCTGGAGGGCATCCAGCGGGCGGTGAGCGACTCGAGCGGTCTCGCCGAGTGCCTGGCAGGGATCGAGAAAGCCGTCACCGAAGCCGCGAGCACGCTGCAGGCTCGCGCGTCCACGTCCTCCGACGACCGTGGCACGGCGCGCGACCACCTCCTCATCCAGTACATGCAGCACGTCGAGAAGGCGCTGCGCGCCCTCACGGCTCCCAAGCTGGAGGTCAAGGTGCAAAACCAGCCGCCGCCCGGCATCGAGGAGCTCCTCGCCCAGCAGATCGCCATCATCGAGCGAACCCTGGTGCCGCTGGTGCGGACCACCAATCAGCACCTGGGGAACCCCGGCAAGGTCGACGCCCACCTCCAGGAGCTGCTCGCGCTGATGCGCTCGGTGGACGAGCGGCTCCGGGAGGGTAGGACCGGCGTCTACGGTGCCTGAGCGCGACGCGGATGTTCTCCGACCCCGGATCCCCCGCCGGTCGCGTTTCAGAATCGCACACGTTACCGGAAATGGGATCGCCTTCTTCGACACCCCGAGCGCGTTCATCACCCTGGGGTGGCCCGATCGGGTGGGTTCGGCCTCTGGCGCGGTCGCGGGCCGTGGCATACCCTGGCCGGACCGGATCCGCCCGGTGGCGGAACCCCGAACCCACGACGACGAGGATGCATGATGCGTAGACTCCTCCCTTTGGCTCCGGCGTTTTCCTTGGCTCTGTTGTCCGGCGGTTGCAGCGATGACGGAGGATCGGCGACCGGCGAGACCCTGGCCGGAACGGACGGACCGGCCACCGACTCCGCCAGCGGGTCTCCCACCACCGATCCGTCCACGACCGGCATTTCCGACACCGATTCGAGCTCCGGCGACGAAGACTCCTCGCCCGATTCCTCCGGTGACGGGGGGTGCACGCCCGACGACGAGTGCGTGACCGACAGCGATTGCGCGCCGGGACAGGTATGCAGCGCGGCGTGTAGCTGCATCGGTGAAGCGACGGGATGTCTGGAATGGGGGACCGGGAACTACGAGCCTTGCGTCTTCGAGGGTACGGTCGACAATTCCATGTGCAGCGGGTCTCCGCTGTTCTGCCTGGTGGACAACGTCACCACGCCGACCGCCGGTGTCTGCACCAATACCGAGTGCAACGAGAAATGTGACTGTGGGCAGCCCCCGGAGGGCTTCGACGAACAGGTGACCTGCGAAGACCTCACCGCCGACGGCGACGGGGATTGCTTCATCAGTTGCAACGGCGGCAAGGAGTGCCCGGAGAACATGTTCTGCCTGGCCAATCTCTTCTGTACGCATGGTGAGCCTCCACCCGAGCTCGACCCGTACGGTAACTGCTTCACGCAAAACGGCATCTGTCCCAACGATGGCGCGTGTCTGTCGGACAACGTCAGCTTCGGTGTCTGCACCCACGGTTGCGAGAGTGACGCGGACTGCCGCGAGGCTCCGGAGACGGGCAACGCACCGGTGGCGTGCATCGACATCGCGGACCTGCCGGGCAAGGAGTGCTATCTCGACTGCTTCAACGGCGAGGAGTGCCCCGAGGGCATGCTCTGCCACGAGCAGGCCGCCGTCTGTGTATGGGGGCCGCCGCCTCCCGATCCCGAGCCGTATGGCGACTGCGTGAACAACCCGCCCGAGGACTGCTTGGAGACCGAGGCGTGCGTCGTCGGCCAGGTGGACGGGACCGATGCCGCGGTTTGCTCGACCACCGGGTGCAACGACGTCGCCGACTGCCCAGCGGCCCCCGCGGGAGGCGACGCCGTGTTGACCTGCGGCGATCTCGGCGACGGGAACGTCTGCTACCTCGACTGCTCCGACGACGCAGAATGCCCCACGGGGATGGAGTGCGCCGACAACGACGTGTGCATGTGGCCGTCGAACAACGATGGAACGCCGCGGCCGGGCCTCACCTGCAATCCCGACGCGGAGCCGCTGCGCGTGCGTCGAGTGCCCTTCGCCCCCCGCAGCGCGCGTCTGACCGACTGAGCGGCGCGCACGTTCGCATCGACGAGCCCGCCTCCCGCCGGAGGCGGGCTCGTCGTCTTTTGGGGCGCGAGTTGCTCGCGGTTGCGATTCGGGGCGATGATGGCATCGGGCGCCCGATGATCGAGATCGTGTTCCTGTATCTGTACGGCAGGCGACTGCTCGATGCCCTCGAAGACAAGCGGCAGCCCGAGGCGTGGGCCGTGGTCGGGGTCGGAGCCTTCGTCGTGCGCGAGATCGTCGGCATCTGGACCGCGCTGGCCTTCGGGTCGATCCCGGTCAACGACGACCGGTGCGCCCGGTGGAGTCGCGCGCGGGGAGCCGTGCGGTACGCCACACTCAGTCGGCGGGTACGAGGCTGTCGCAGTCCAGCGCGCTCGAAACCACGCCCACCTTCGCCGTCCACCGCGACCCCGGCTCGATGTTGCTCCACGCATCCGCCGGGAAGGCGCAGTCGTGGATCTCCTCGTCTTGCGGGTCTACGAAATGCACGGTGTAGGTCTCGTTGCGCTCGCCTTCGCGCTCGCAGCCCTTGCAGGTCCCGGTTTTCTCCAGTTTCACCTCGGGCCAACTCGGCGCGGGCTCCTTGCCGCGACCGCTCGCCTTCTCGACGCGCGCCTTCACCCACCGGTCGATCTGGAACCGACACTTCGTGTCGTAGACCGGCTCGCTGCGGTACTTGGGCGTACACTCCTGCACCTCCTCGAAGGTGCCGTCCTTGTTGTCTCGACGCCGGGTCTTGCACTCCTCGCCGTCGGGAACCTTCTTGGTGTCTCGCACTTCCTTGCTGCGGGTCACCGCGTAGGCCTCCGCGGGCATCTGATCACACCAGGCCGACTCGCTCACGGCACGGAATTGTTCGACCGCGATCGTGCGCTCCCAACTGTGCCCGTCGACCGTCAGCGCGACGTCCTTTCTCCACAGGACGACCGTGAGCACGAGGGCGACCACCACCAGCACCGCGCCGCCGACGACCAGAGCGATCTTCGCCCCCCGCGGCAGCCCCGGGGGCGCGGGCGTTCTACCCTGGGCCGCGTCGGCCTTCGCTTGGCGCCGAGCCCGGGCCTCGGCCCGCGCGTCCTCGACGGTCTCGCC
>CAZYSW010000638.1:0-3344 GCA_964650105.1 uncultured Nannocystaceae bacterium | reverse complement strand
CTACCGTGAGCCCCGGGTCAAGGCGCTGGTTCGGTGTACGGCGCGCAAGTCGTCCCACACGGAACCGGACGTCATGGCTGTCGAGGAGCGCGAAGGCCCGCTCCTGCTCCAGGTGACCGAGGGGATCTACTTCGGTTCGGTGTCGCTGTCGGGCTCCTCGATGGGCACCAACTACTGGTTCGCCCGGTGGGACGAGGTGCTCGATTCAACCATCCCCCTCTCGGAGGCCCCGGCAGGCCACCCTCTGGCGTGAGCCATGCCTGTCACCCCGCGCACCGTCCCGCCCTCGAAGGTCGCCACGCCTCAGCGCGCTGGCCCCAAGACCGCTGCCCGAGAGCGCCCGCCGGAGAAGCCGACGCTCAACCTCTCGGACGCCCAGCCGATCCCGGACCGGCCCCCGGCCGGAAACCCGGGCGCTGACCTCGACACATCGGGGCGCAAACCCAGAGCGGACTACACCGAGATCGGTTCAACCGGTCTTCAGCAGTTCGGGGGCCACATCCACGAGGAGTTCCTCCGCGCCCTCCAAGGCGATCGTGGCATCAAGACCTTGCGCGAGATGTCGGACAACGACCCGGTCATCGGGGGGATGCTGTTCGCGATCGACATGCTCGTGCGGCAGGTCGACTGGCACCTCGAACCGGCTTTCGTCGCCCCGCCTGAGCCTCCCCCTCCTGGCCCCCCGCCGATGCCGGTCGTCGGTCCCGGCGCTCAACTTCCCCTCGTCGACGCCCAAGGCAAGCAGCAGGCCGAACAGCAGGCCCGCGAGCACGAGCACCAGCGACAGCAGGCCACCCAGAGCCAGATCGCTCAGATCGGCCAGGCAGCGATCCAGTCTGGTGGTCCCGGCAAGCGCGACCAGAAGAACCCGATCCGCAAGTCGGCGTTCGACTGGGCCCCCGATGACTACGGCGACGCCTCGCCCATGTACCAGGCGCTGCGAAAGGCGCTGGGTGAACCGGTCATCGGCAGCGCCGAACAGGTCCACCAGGCTGAGGAGGCAGCGGCGTTCGTCGAGTCCGCGTTCCTCGACATGAGCCTCTCCTGGGAGGACACCCTTTCGTCGATCCTGTCGTTCATCCCCTACGGCTGGTCGTACCACGAGATCATCTACAAGAAGCGCGTTGGCCCCGACCAGACCGACGGTTCGAAGCGCAGCCAGTTCGACGACGGCCGTATCGGTTGGCGCAAGATCGTGTTGCGCTCGCAGGACTCGCGGCTCCGTTGGGAGTTCGACGACAACGATGGCGTGCGTGGCCTCTGGCAACTTGCCCCCGGCAAGGAGATGAAGTTCCTGCCGATCGAGAAGTGCCTCCTGTTCCGCACGACGGCAGCGAAGGGGAACCCCGAGGGTCGCTCGGCTCTGAGGAACGCCTTCGTGCCGTGGTGGTTCAAGAAGCGCATCGAGGAGATCGAAGCCATCGGCATCGAGCGCGACCTCGCTGGACTTCCAGTGGCCTGGCTCCCCTACGAGTACCTGACTTCCGCAGCGACGCCGGATCAGCAGCAGGTCACCGAGATGGTGAAGCACATCGTCCGCAACATCAAGCGCGACGAGCAGGAAGGCATCGTGTGGCCGCTCGCCTACGACGAGAACGGCAACAAGTTGTTCGACCTCACGCTCCTCTCGACGGCCGGGCAGCGCCAGTTCGACACCGACAAGATCGTGGCTCGCTACGACCAGCGCATCGCCATGACGATGCTCGCCGACTTCATCATGCTCGGCCACGAGAACGTCGGGTCGAAGGCGCTCGGCGCGTCGAAGATCGACCTGTTCACCGCCGCCATCGAGGCGTGGCTGTTCCACATCGCCGACATCTTCAACACGCACGCGATCCCGCGCCTGCTGAAGTTGAACGGCGTCGACATCCGCATGGCTCCGAAGTTGACCTTCGGCTCGATCCAGCCGGTCGACCTCTCCGCCCTCGGTGAGTTCCTCGGCAAGATGGCGGGGACCGGCATGGCGCTGTTCCCTGACGAGGAACTCGACTCGTACCTGCGCACCGCTGCCGGGCTCCCGGCCAAAGCGCAGCCCGACCCGCTCGAAGTTGAGAGTGAGGAGTTGTAGCGGTGGCGCGGCGCGAGGTCGACTGGGATCTGCGCTGCGTCTGCCCCTGCCACGACGCCACCGCGCGGATCGCCCATGTCGTTCCGTGCTGCTGTCCGCACCGGTTCGTGCTGCCGAGCGCTTGCCCCGAGTGCCCGTCCGACGAGGCTGCATAACTATGCAGGAGGTTGCATAACTATGCGGGGGATCGACTGGCTCCCCGACCAGGCCCGCGCAGCCGGGCTCGACGTCTACGTCATGCCGGGCTTCGAGACCCGGAGCACCACCGCCGCGGGGCTCACCACGATCCACGGTGTCGTGTGGCACCACACGGCCACCGGCCCGAACTGGTCCGACCGCGACGTCGCTGCCCTGCTCCGCGACGGACGACGCGACCTCCCCGGTCCGCTCTCCCAGATCGGCGTGGAGCGTGACGGCACCGCCGTGTTCGTGGCTGCCGGGCGTGCCAACCACAACGGCTACGGCGAGTGGGGCAACTCCTCCGTCGGCATCGAGTTCTACTCCGACGGCGTGAACGAGCGCCTCACCGACGCCCAGATCCGCACTGGGATCATCCTCACAGCGCTCATCCTGAAGCACGAAGGGCTCCCAGCCTCGCGGACCAAAGCGCACCGCGAGACCGACCCCCGCCGCAAGATCGACCCGCTCATCCCGCCGTCGATGGACGACATCCGCAACCGGGTCCACGAAGCACTCACAGCACCTATCGAGGAGGACGACGACGATATGGCAGCCCCCTACTCCCTCTGGCGCAACGACGGCGAGACGACGGTCTGGCGCGTGGACGCAGGCGGGCAGTCGCGCGTTCGCGTCCCGAACCCGACGGCGTTGTCGCTCGACCAGTTCTTCCTCGCCGTGGGCAAGCACCGCAGCGACGTGGTCGTGGTGAAGCCGGGCGAGCCAGGTCACGCCTGGCTGAACGGCATCCCGATCGCCCCCCCGGCGACGCCACCGACCACCGCCCAGATCGCGACGGCCGTGAAGAACGCGATCGGGACCGTCACCTCGTCTGGTCCGGCGACGATCACCGAGGCCGACCTCGCCAAGATCGCGAAGGCCGTGAACGACGAACTCCATCGTCGAGTTGCTGGCTAAGGGCGTGACGGACAAGTACGCTGGCCGGGCTCCAACCGGGACAACCAGAGAGGGAGATCACCACGATGGATGACGACATCATCGAGGACGTCGAGGACGCGATCGACGCGAACGTCGAGGACGCGAACATCGAGGACGCGATCGACGCGGCCATCGACGAGCCCGAGGACGAGGCTCTCGG
>CAZYSW010000637.1:1079-3346 GCA_964650105.1 uncultured Nannocystaceae bacterium | reverse complement strand
GGCATCGCCGATCATGTTGGCGTTGTCGTCGCGCTGGCAGAGGTTGTCGTTGTCGTAGTTGATCGGCTGGCCGACCTCGTACTCGTTGCCGGGGCCGTAGTCGTCGCAGTTGGCCACCAGCACGCAGTTGTCGCAGACGTCACCGATGCCGTCCGCATCGGTGTCGACCTGCATCGGGATGTTGCGGACCTGCATGTAGTCCGGCACCGCGGCGGCCACCGCGTTCTTGTTGTACTGGTTGGTGGTCTGGCGGCAGTTGTCGCAGTCGTTGCCGACGCCGTCCTTGTCGGAGTCGGCCGAGTTGTTGGCCGCGCCGGGTACCGTCGGGCACAGGTCGATCACGTCGCCGATCCCGTCCCGATCGATGTCCTCCTGGTCCGGGTTGAAGACGTTCGGCGCGTTGTCGCAGCTGAGCTGGACGTCGTCCTGGTCCACGTCCTCCTTGCACTTGGGCCGGTCGATCTTGAAATCGTAGCTGTAGGCGATGGCCCCCTCGGTGACGAGCGGCATGCCACACGCATCCCAGAACGCCTGGCGGTACAGATCCGGGTCGGTCATCTGCGACACGTTCGCCAGTGCCGGCAGCACCAGGCGGTAGACCTCGTCACGCTCGAGCACCGGCCCGAACTCCGTGGGGTCGATCTGGACGCGGACCTCGCCGATGATGTGGTTGGAGACGTCGACCGTCAGACACGGCGGACGGCACGGGTCGTTGCCCTCCTCGATCTCGAGCTTGGTCTCGGCGCAGCCCGGGCCACCGGCCACCGGTCGGAGGCCACATCCCGGCGTCGGCTCCGCGAGCTCCCCGTCGACCACCCGCCAAAGCTGCACCTTGCGCAGGTTCTCGGGGCTCATGTCGTACTTGTTGGAGACCCGGATCGAGAAGTCGTCACAGGCGCCGATGCGGAGGTTGTCGGTGGGGAAGCCGCTGTTGGGCACCACGTGGAACTGCGCGGTCTCGAACGTGTAGCGATTCTTGCCCTCCAGGGTGTTGCCCACCTTGTCCCGGACGACCTCGTCGCTTTCGCCAGGCTGGGTGAAGGTCACCGTGTAGGTCTGGCCCGAGCACATGGCGCGGTCGAAGTCCTCGTAGCTTTCGGGCTCGAAGGCGTCGTTGGCCCGCCATCCGTCGTGTCGGTTGCGTTCGCCGATCAGCCGCTCGGCGCTTCGCTCGGCACAGTTCTCGATGTCTGCGCGCGGGATGCCACCGGTGTCCGCCGGGCGCCATGCGAACCCCTTGATCGCGGGGTCGTACACCACGCCGCCGGCGCGCGCCACGAACTTGACGGCGTACTGACCCTCGCGCTCGGGTCGGAGGTTGCCGTTCTCGTCGAAGCACCCGATCTCGACCACGTCCCGACACTGGGGGGAGGGGTCCGCCGTGCACTTGCAGTCGCGCGTCGGCTGGGGAAGGTTCGCGTCGCGCATGTAAGTGGACATCGGCTCCAGCCGATCCTGGTAGAAGGGATCGCAGGTCAGGTCCGCGGCGTCGCCGTCGGCCTGCTGGAACCCGCCCTGACAGCACTCGGCCGCGGTGACGAGGCCGTTCTCGTCCATGTCGCAGGCGGCCAGCGGCACCGTCGAGCCCGCGGGAGACCGTCCGCACCCCATCTGGGTGGCGGGATCGTTGCAGGGCCAGTTCTTGATCCGCTGGTCCAGCTCGGCCGTCAGACACGCGGCGTTGCCCCGGCTCGCGTATCGCCGATCGATGCAATACCCCGTCTCGCCGCCGGTCGTGTCGGCGTTGGCGCGGCAGGTGACGAACCATTGCGGACGGCAGGTGCCCTGCTGGCAGTTGGGGTCGTTGAGGTCCATGAGACACGCCGTGCCCGCCGTCCCCTCGTCGACCTCGCCGTCGCCGTCGACGTCGCTGTTGGCCACGTAGGTGCCGATGCACTCGGTTCCGGGCAAGTCGTGCAGCGACTTGTCCAGGCACTGCGACGTGTTGATGCACTTCGCGGTCCGGTTTTCGAGGTGCGATGGCCGGTCGTCGGGATGCGTCTCGCGGAGCTTGTCGTAGCGCGGGAGCTGGAACCGGTCGACCGCGCAATTGCCGTCGGCGTCACACCACTCGTACTCCCAGAACTGTTCCTCGTCGCTGCGATCGACCGAGGCGACGAAGTCGCGGCACTGCGCGTACTTGTTGCCCGCCGGGTTGCACTCGATCGCCGGCGCGAACCTGCTCGGATCCGCCGCGGCATTCGGGTTGCGCGGCTTGCCGGTGGCCTCGTCCACCCCGTACTTGTCGATCTTGGTGGTGAGCAGCC
>CAZYSW010000637.1:0-1069 GCA_964650105.1 uncultured Nannocystaceae bacterium | reverse complement strand
CCATCGCCCGCGGTACGACTGAACGGCGGCATTCGCGAACAGCTTGAGGGGGCGGCCGGTGTTGGGGTCGACGGTGTTGCAGGGGTTGGTGGCCGGGTCCTCGTAGTCCTCGTGGCTGTAGTCGATGCCGCGCGCGCGCAAGTTGTCGATGCACGAGAGGTTGACCAGGCGGGTGACCACGTCGGGCTCCTCGGTCCCGCCCACCACGTAGTCGCCGTTGTAGCGGGTGATCGGTCCCTCGATGGACAGGACGTTGGTCTTCCAGGAGTAGACCTCGAAGAGCTGCGGGTTGTCCGGACGCTTGCGAACGTTCTCGATCGTGGTCGGATCGAGCAGGTTGTTGAACACGAACTCGATGCCGAACGCGGCAGTACTCCTCGGGGTCGGCCGAGGCCATCGCGTCCTCGCTCTGCTCGCACGGGCCGATCTTGTCGATGAAGTAGGTGCCCTTTTCGAACGGCGCCGGACATTTCGGTCCCTCGCAGCGGGGGCTGAGGATGTGGACCTTCCGCTGCGCGTAGTTGATGCCCGTGATGCTCTCGAGGATGAGATTGTCCGGGTCACAGATCCCGCAATCCGAATCCTCGATGCAGCCGGAGACGCCGAGGCTGGCGACGGCGATCAGGCCCAGGCCGATCGCGACAGGTAGACCAGTCGTCTTCCTCTGAGTGACCATGCTTCGTCCGTGTTCGAGCCGCCCTCGCCCGGGCGGGCAGTGCCGTAGCCTACGATATGAGTTCCGGTGACGTCACCCGCAGCGGGCTCCGAGAGGTCTCCCGTCCCACGGTCTCGCGCTGCTGGCGGCGATTGATCGCATCGTTCCTCGCCGAGGTCGAGCCCCGAGGTACGAATCGCCCCGCCCCCGATGCGGGTGCGCCCTCGCTCGGCCGGCGTCCCCCGGGTTTCGCCCGTTCGTCGCCGGGTCGACGCGCGATCGGCCGGACAGCGACACCGCGGACGTGCCGTGGATCCCCTCCGTCGGCGGGGGCCGCCACGCGAACGGCGCGCCTCGGGTGCGGGATGGGAGCCCGCTCGCGTGAAGAACCGCACGTGGCAATCGAGAGGGTCG
>CAZYSW010000636.1:0-3363 GCA_964650105.1 uncultured Nannocystaceae bacterium | reverse complement strand
CCCAAGACCAAAGAGCCGTTGCTGCGCTACTACGAGTGGACGTCGATGGACGGGGAGAAGATCCGCTCCTTCGACATGACGAGCGTGCACGGGGTCATCGCCTTGGCGGTCGTCGATGGCAAGGCCGAGGACCGCATCGGTGAGCGGCTTCCCAACCTGCCCCAGGAGACCCAGTACACCGACGTGGTCGAGAACGTGCTGGGCGGCACCGATGTCTGCTACAACAAGGACGGCGACATCGTGGAGTGCAGCGAGAAGGAAGCGCTCGGCCTCGAATGACGCTCGGGCGGCCGAGAACGGCTCTCTTCCGCACCCACGCCGGGCATGCGCACCGAGGACGGAGTTCCCGCACGGGGACTCCGTCCTGTCGTAGGATGAGCATGTGCTGGGCTGCCTCACGCTCGTGGTGATGCTCACCACCTCGAGTTCCGCGTCCGGCCCAGCCGAGGGTGGAGCAGCTCTACCCCTGCAGTTGGAGTGGGACGTGCCACCGCAGTGCCCCCCGCGGGCGTCGGTGCTCGCGGACGTCGAACGATTCCTCCCCCCCGAGTTGGCCGCAGGGGGGATTCGACCCGCGAAGATCCGGGCGAACATCCGCAGCGACGACGACCAGCACTGGAAGCTCGCCCTCGACGTGGAGGTGGCCGAGGGCCACCTCACGCGCAGCCTCGAGGGGGAGAGTTGCGAGGTGGTGACGGCTGCGGCCGCCCTCGTCATCGCCGTGATGCTCGACCCCGCGAGCGTGCTCGAGGAGGTGACCCCGATCGTGGAGGTGGAGCCCGAGCCCGAGCCTGCGCCCGAAGCACCACCGCCTTCGCCCGAGCCCGGTCCCCGCAAGATCGACGCCCGGGGCTCGGTCCGGCTGGGGGCGTTGGGGGCCTACGATCTTTTGCCGCGGTTCGCCGCCGGGGTGTCGGGAGCCGTGGGGGTGAAGCTCGCTTCCGCGCGCTTGTACGTCGTCGCGACGTGGTTGGCCCCGCAACGGGCGCTCGCGCGGGGCGACCTGGGCGCGGGCGCCGATCTGCAGGCGTGGACGGTGGGCTTGCGGGGCTGCTGGGCGCCCTCGGTCCGACGGGTCGACTTCCCCTTGTGCGTCTCGGGGAGCGGCGGGGCCATCGAGGCGGTCGGCGTCGGTTTGACCCAGAATCGGTCCGCGCGCGGTGCGTGGGGTGGGCTCGGGCTCTCGGCGGGCGTCGCCTACGCACCCGTGCGGTGGCTCGCGCTCGTGGCGGATGCCGAGGGGGTGCTGGGCCTCACCCGTCCGCGCTTCGTGATCGACGACCTGGGTGAGGTGCACCGCGCTCGGCGTGGAGGCGTGCGCATCGGGGCCGGTGTGGAGGCTCGTTTCCCATGACGCCCTGGAGAATCCTCGAATCCGGCACGATTGCAGGTGCCGGTGGCCAATGGATCCGATGAAGTGAACTCGCCCGCGACACACGGCGCGCAGACGGCAGTGGGCAACCTGCCCGACTTGCACACCGTCTACGTCGAGCACTTCGACTTCGTGTGGCGTAGCCTGCTTCGGCTGGGGGTCTCCCGTGCAGCGGCCGAGGACGTGGCGCAGGACGTGTTCTTGGTGGTTCGGCGGCGCTTGCAGGACTACGACGGGCGAGGCTCGATGCGCGCGTGGCTCTTCGGCATCGCCCGACGCGTCGCGTCCGATCACCGTCGCGGTGCCGGTCGGGCCCAGCGCCGACTCGATCTACTCCCGTCCCCGCCGCCCCCCTCGGGTCCCGAGGAGCACGTCTCGGCAGCAGAGGCCGCGGAGTTGGTGCGTCGGTTCGTCGATCAACTCGACGAGGAACGACGCCTGGTGTTCCTCTTGTCGGAGCTCGAGGGACTCAGCGGAACCGAGATTTCCGAAGCCTTGGGGCTCAACCGCAACACGGTGTACTCCCGGTTGCGCAAGGCGAGGCAGAAGTTCGAGCGCGCCGTCGCCCGTGAGCTCGGCCGCAAGAGGAGCGATGGATGAAACCGCTCAGCGATAACGCCAGGGCGATCCTGGAAGCTGCCCGGCGGGTGGAGACCCCGACCGCAGAGCTTCGCGACCGAACCTGGGCGGCGATCACGGCCCGCGCCGCCGGTGGGGACCTCGGTCCCGCGCTCGGCAGCGAGCCGCATGCGGTCGCAGGCGCCACCGCTGCATCGAAGCCCCTCGCCATGGTCGCCGCAGGTGCGGCGACGGCCACCGCGCTCGCCGCCGTCGTCGCATGGCTCGGTCCGACCGAGGAGCGCATCACTGTGGTCAGACCCGCGTTGCGTATCGAGAGGCCATCGATCGAGCACGCGCCCGTCGTGAAGCAGGAGCCTCCCGCGGCGGAGAATGCCGAGCCGGAGGTCACCATCGAGGTCAGCGAGATCGTCGAGACCGACGCGCCGGAAGGCGAAGATGAAGTCGCCGCCGCGACGGTGCGGAAACCCAATCGTTCGCGAGCAGTCGGCGAGCGGGCCCCCACCGACCCCGGCCCGAACCTCGGTCCCGAGGTGGCGCTGATGGCCGAGGCGCGTTCGGCCCTCGGCGCCGGCGATCCGGCGCTCGCCGTCGAGCTGTTCCAGAAGCACGCGCGTCGCTTCCCGCGAGGCGTGTTCGCACGCGAGCGTGACGTGTCGTGGATCGTCGCCTTGTGTGCGCTGGGACGAGAGGACGAGGCGAAGCGACGTGCCAAGGTCTTCCTCGATCGGCACGGCACGTCCGCGCTCGCCGACCGCGTTCGGCGAAGCTGCGGTGGTCAGTCCTTGAAGTAGAGCGTCGCGGAGCGAGTCTCCCCGCCCGCGTCGAACTCGACCGCCCGCGATCGGACGCCCGGTGGGCGCTCCAACGGTACCTCGACGTGGGGAACGCCGGACACGACCTCCGCCATGTACTCCGTCCACAGCGGGGTCGCGGTCGTGTAACTGGCGTCCTCTTCGCCCATGGAGCGCTCGTAGGTGTCGTCGCCCATCCAGGCCGTCGTCACGTATCGGCTGGTGAAACCCACGAACCACGTGTCGGTGGTGAAGGTGTTCTTGGATGCCGTTCCGCTCTTGCCACCCGCGGGTACGCCGATCCGCTGAGCGCGGCGTCCGATACCGCTGGTCACCACGTCGCGCATCATCTTGGTGATCAGGAACGCCGTACGCTCGTCCACGACCTGCGTGGGCGGCTGTGTTCCCATGCGGGCCAGAGCGTCGATCCGACCTGCGACGTCCATGGCCTCGTCCCATGGGTGACGATGATCGAGCACGAGCCGATCGTTCTTGTCGAGGATCCTTCGCACGTACACGGGCTCCACCGAACGACCACCCTCGACGAAGATGGCAAACGCGCGGGTGAGCTCGTCCATGCGCACGCAAGACGCCCCCAAAGACAGCGCCTTGTCGGCG
>CAZYSW010000635.1:0-3373 GCA_964650105.1 uncultured Nannocystaceae bacterium | reverse complement strand
GTCAGCACCGCGACGTCGTCCAACAGCGTCGCGATGTCGTCGATGAGGGTGAGTAGATTCGTGCCTGCCACGTTCGGGTCCCGTGGTCACAGCCCGCCGTCCCGGTCGGACCGAAAAAAACCTATCACCCCCCGGGTCGCGGCGTCGCCGGTGGCCCACCTCCGAGACCCAGCCGGCCGCGCGCCACTGCATGCGGGCGCACGACCCGAGCTCGAAGGGGCCGACACGGGACCGGAATGGTCCCAGGAGGCGAGCACACCGTTGCGGCCGCCGAGGGCCGCACCACGGCTCGACGCTGCAAAGATCACCGCTCCGGCTTCGGTCTCGCGCCCCGGCGCCGCCGCGGAGCGCGTTCTCACCCCACGCGACAGCTCCGGAACTGGGCTAGAAGAGCACGGTCTCGAAGCGGATCTGGGGCTGGAAGATCTGCCAGGAGCCGGTGTAGTCGTCGTCGAAGCGCCAGAACGCGGTGCGGAGCCCCGCGGAGAAGCCGATCGCGGCCTTGCGCGCCACCGGGACGTGCAGGCCCACTGCAAAGTCGACGCCCATCCCTCCGGTGCTCTCGTCGCCGTCCGACGACCCGTCGTCGACGAAGAACAGCCCCATGCCGCCGAGGCCACCGCGGATGAAGAAGTTCCGCATGTAACCCTGCACGAAGAGCGACGAGGCGACCGAATACACGCCTCCGTCGTAGTCGTCGATGCCCGAGTAGCCGTCCGGGGTCGTCCAGTCGTCCTTGTGCCAGCCTCGGCCCACGTTGGTGTCGAGCGCAAAGCCCAACACCAGACCGGGTCGAGGCGCGCCCCCGATCAGAAACCCCAGGTTCAAGCCGGGGCCGAGGATGCGCTCGGTCCCGTCGTACGGCTCGGTCACGCCCTCGTAGGGGGCTCGCCCGACCGGGATTCCGAACCCTGCCCCCCCGGCCATGAAGAACCCGCGATGCTTCGACATCGGCGTACGCGCGTCGGTGGTGGACGGCTTGGTGGCGGGGGTCTCCGACGCTTCCGGGGACGCCTCGGCTTGCTCCGCGACCTGCTGAACCTGCTCCACGTCGGTCCTCGCCACCACCATCACCCGCCCGTCCGGTCCCACGATGGTCACCGTCGTCGGATCCACGCCGAGCAGCTTGCCCGAAACGCGAGCCCCGTCGGTGCGCGTGACGACGATCTGCGAGCCCACCAGCGCCTGCCAGGCCGAGTCGGGCAGCGCCCCCACGGCCCCGCTCGAGGCGTCCTGGGAAGACGCGGCCACCGGCTCCGCCTCGAGGCCGGTGGAGGGGGCCACCCCGCGTCCGTCCGCCCCCGCCGGCGCCGGCTCGGTGCCGGACGTCGCGGGCGGCTCGACGGGCCCCCACACCCCCTCCGACGCCGACGCCGAAGGCGCGAGCGCCGGGACGCTCGCCAGCCCGACCAGGGCGGCCACGGCCCGCCCGAACATCGCTGTCCGCCCACTCGAACGATGTCGATCTCGCGTCATGCCACCGGGTAGTTCCGGCCGAGCCGTTTCCGATCCCGCCCCTTTGCGGAACCCCTCACGGCTCGAGCTCCGGGCGCTGCGTGCAGGGTCCTACCACGAAGCAGCCCCGCGCATCGACGACGCGGCGCATCGCGGGATCTTCCGGCTCCACCCCGCCCGACGCCCGGGCGCGACTCGGCACGTCGCTCGTCGGCCGGCGTCCATCGCCGCCCACGCCGAAATGGCGTGAGTTCTGGGTTCGAGAAGGCCCCTGGGGCATAGTGCGCGACCGAGTCCGAGCTCTCGCGCATGCGGGCCACGATCCTGACCTTTGGTTCTCGCGGCGACGTGCAGCCGCTCGTCGCCCTCGGCCGCGGCGTGGCGCGCGCCGGTCATCACGTCACCGTTTTGACCGATCGCGCCTTCGGGCCCATGGTCGAGGCCGAAGGCCTGACGTTCTTGCCCATGTCGGGCGAGATGAAGCGGATCTTCGCGGGTGCCGACAATCCGCTGCTTCGCCGCGGCGACAACCCGCTCGCCCTGGCCGGCAGCCTCCTTCGGCAGCTACGGACCCTCATCCCTGTGTGGTTCGACGAGTGCATCGAAGCCACGCGCGACGCCGACGTCATGATCGCCGCCGGCGGTGCCGTCTGCATGGCGGGCAGCATTCACGAGAAGACCGGCCTCCCGCTGGTGCGGGCCCTCGTCCAGCCGCTGACGCCCACGCGCGAGTTCCCCAGCAGCCTCATGCCCCAGCTCCCCTTTCCTTTGCCGGGCTTCGTGAACCGGGGCACCCACGCGTGGGTGAACTGGCTGTTTTGGATGGCCTTTCGCCAGGGCACCAACGAGGCCCGAAGAACGCGGCTCGACCTCGACGACTGGCCCCTCGGCGGCCCCTGGAGCGTGCTCGAGCGCCGCGGCAGCCCCGTCGTCTACGGCTTCAGCCCCGCGGTGGTGCCCCGCCCTCACGACTGGCCCGACACCCACGAAATCACCGGCTACTGGTTCCTCGACGATGCCGAGGGCTGGACCCCGCCCGACGATCTCCTGCGCTTCATCGAAGCCGGGACCCCACCGGTCTACGTCGGCTTCGGCAGCATGGTGATCCGCGATCCCCAGGAGACCACCCGCCTGGTGCTCGACGCCATCGCGCACTCGGGCGAGCGCGCGGTGCTGGCCAGCGGCTGGGGCGGCCTGCGAGCGACCGATCTCCCCGACCACGTCCACCTCATCGAGGCGGCTCCGCACGGCTGGTTGCTGCCCCGCATGCGCGCCGCGGTGCATCACGGAGGCGCGGGCACGACCGCCGCCGCCCTCCGAGCCGGCATCCCCTCCGTCGTCGTCCCCTTCATCGCCGATCAGCCCTTCTGGGGACGGCGTGTGCACGACCTCGGCGTCGCCCCACCGCCGTTGTCCCGACGTCGCATCGATGCCCGACGCCTGGGCGACGCCATTGCGACCGCGGCCCGCGACGAGGGCATGCGCGAGCGCGCCCTTCGACTCGGCGAGCGCGTGCGCGCCGAAGACGGCGTACGCCGGGCCGTCGAACGCGTCGCCGCAATCGCAAGCCGAGGCCGAGCGTAGCGGGGCAGGCGACACGAAAGCACCGCAACGCGATACCGCCGCGCGCTGCGTCGCTCGACGCTCGAAACGAGGCCCGAGTTTTGGGGCTCGCACCTCGCGGGGCGCCGACTCGGCGTGCGTTCGAACCGAGCGACGCCTTCGCGACCTCCTCGACAGGGCGTCGGAAACGTCCCGCGACGCGAATGCACCGCCTCGCAACGCAACGCCGCCGCGCTGCGTCGCTCGACGCTCGAAACCGGCCCGATCATCCTTCCGTCTCGCGCCTCCCCGGGACCGACTCCCTCGCGTTCGAACCGTGCGACGCCTTCGAGACCTCGCGGGGGCTTTTGCGTCG
>CAZYSW010000634.1:0-3385 GCA_964650105.1 uncultured Nannocystaceae bacterium | reverse complement strand
CGAGATGCGGACCAGGCGGTGCACGCCGACCTCCGAGCGGAGGTACCCGTAGGCGTACTCGCCCTCGAAGCCGATGTCCGCGCTGCGGATCCCGGCCTGTTCGCCCTCCTGGACGTCGAGGACCGTCACCTTGTAGCCCTGCCGCTCGCCCCAGCGGGTGTACATGCGCAGGAGCATCTCGGCCCAGTCCTGGCTGTCCACGCCGCCCGCGCCCGCGTTGATGCTCAAGATGGCGTTCTCGGAATCGTATTGGCCCGACAGCATGCGGCGGAACTCCAGCCTGGAGACCAGACGCTCGCAACCGTCGAGCTGCGCCCAGGCCTCGCGAATGCTGTCCTCGTCGCCCTCCTCGCGCCCCAGCTCGTAGAGCGTCCGGGCGTCCTCGAGCGCCTGTCCCGCCTCGTCGAGTTGCTCGAGCAAGCTCTTGAGCTTGGCCTGCTCTCGAACGATGTCCTGCGCCTTGTCGTTGTCCTCCCAGAACGCCGAATCGGCGGTCTGAGCGTCGAGCTCTTCGAGCCTCTCGCGCTTGCGATCGTAGTCAAAGATGCCTCCGCAGCTCGCCGAGCCGGTCCGTCAGACGGACGATCTGCTCGATGGCCTTGGCGTGCTCGGGAAGTCCTTGAACGGCGTTGCTTTGGGTCGTCATGTCAAACCTCGATCAGGCGGAGCTGCCGCCGTGCGGCCGGCTTGGCCGTCCGGATGGGATAGTCGCCCGTAAAGCAGGCGTCGCAGTAAGAGTACTCGCCCTCGGCCCGCACGGCCGCCCTGAGCCCGTCCGGGCTCAGGTACCCCAGGCTGTCGGCTTCGATCAGCGTGCGGATTTCGTCCACGCTCTGGCTCGACGCCACCAACTCTGCCCGTGTCGGCGTATCGATACCATAGTGACAGGGCCCGTCCACCGGCGGGGAGGAGATGCGGACGTGGACCTCGCGAGCGCCGGCCTGCCGCACCAGCCGCACGATCTTGCGCGAGGTCGTTCCCCGCACGATCGAGTCGTCGACGATGACCACGCGCTTGCCCACCAGGAGGTTGGGGACGGCGTTGAGCTTGAGCTTCACGCCGAAGTGACGGATCGAGTCGCTGGGCTCGATGAACGTCCGTCCCACGTAGTGGTTTCGGATGAGACCCATCTCGAACGGAATGCCGCTGATGCGGCTGTATCCGAGCGCCGCGACGACGCCGGAGTCCGGGACCGGCACCACCACGTCGCCGTCGACCGGATGCTCGCGGGCGAGTTGCTCGCCCATCGCGATTCTCGCTTCGTAGACGGACATCCCGTCGAGCACGCTGTCGGGCCGGGCGAAGTACACATGCTCGAACACGCAGAACCGCCGAGGTGCGCGCGGCAGGTGGAAGCTGGTGAGCTCGCCGCCGTCGATGAGCAGGATCTCGCCGGGCTCGATGTCGCGGACCCGCTCCGCCTCGATGAGGTCGAAGGCACACGTCTCGGAGGCCACGACCCAGGTACCGGGACTCCCCGGCATGCGACCGAGCACCAGCGGACGAAAGCCGTGTGGATCACGGACGGCAACCAGCTTGTCCTCGGTCGTGAGCACCATGCTGTAGGCGCCCTGAATGCGGTGCAGCGCCTCGACGAGTTGGCCGACGAAGCCGCGCTCGCGGCTCCTGGCCATGAGCTGCAGGATCACCTCGGTGTCGCTGAGGCTGGAGAAGATGGCGCCCTCGTCTTCGAGCTCTTCGCGCACGGTGCTCTCGTTGACGAGGTTGCCGTTGTGGGCGATCGCCACCGAACCGTTTCGGTACTGCGCCCACAGCGGCTGAATGTTCTTGGCGATCGAGCCGCCCGCCGTCGTGTAGCGGACGTGGCCGATCGCGTGTCGTCCGGGGAGCTGCGCGAGCACCTCTCGCGTGAAGATCTTGCGGACGTGCCCCATCGAGCGGACGCCGTGCAGGGTGCCTCCCTCGTTCGAGACCACCCCTGCCGACTCTTGCCCGCGATGTTGCAGCGCGTGCAGACCCAGGTAGGTCAAGTTGGCCGCTTCGGGGTGATCGAAAATGCCGAAAACGCCGCACATGAGGGCCGCCGCCCGGGTTTCGAGGCCTCTTGCCTAGCACAGAATGCAGACCGAAGCTGTACGCTTCGAAGGCCCCGATGGCCGTCGAAGCTCCGGCGATCCGCTAGCCCGCCAGGCGGACGAGGGTCTGCAGCAGGGTCAGCGCGAAGGCCGCCCACAGCGTGGTCCGGAGCCGATCGAATTCGATGCCGTCCACCAGGCGCGCCGTCATGGCCAGGAGGATCGCGTTGACCAGAGCCTGGACCACGAAGGCCCCCAAAGGACCGGTCAGCACGATGGGGAGGAAGAACACCAGCGTCAGGAGCAGAAGCAGCAGCTTCCCCAGGACCGCGCTGAGCACCCCGCACACCAAGCCGGCCTTGAGCGCCCCGCCCACGCCGCGGACGCGCATGCCCGGGACCAAGATGGGCAAGAACATCAGCCCGAAGGCAAAGCTCAGGGCCGATACGATGAGCTGGGTCATGAGGGATCTCCTGGGCCTGGCGCGACGACCGCACCGACCGGCCTTTGCCAAGGCGGCGGCGGCGGTCTAGGAAGTCTACCGCACCATGAATCGCACCGCTTCCCCACCCATCGTTGCGCTCCTGGGCGCGGCGCTCCTCGGCGTGCTCGGGGGCGCCGCGTGTGGAGGCCGCTACAAGAGCACCGAGGCCGCCTCGGCGCCAGAGGCTTGCTGCACGTGGAGCGATCCCGAGCTCAAGAACTTCCGGGGCTGCCGCGTGGGCGGACGACACTGCACGCGCGGCGAAATCTACTGGATGCAGGGTGCCGTTCGGTGCGGCCCCGTCGACGAAGCCAACTGCGACGGCGGCCGGTGCTGCCACTACGAGCCCCGTTATCGCCCCGGTCTGGGCCAGCCCGGCCCCCAGACCACCCCACCCGAAGATCCCGCCGCGCCTCCGTCCGAGCCGCCGGCCCCGACCCCCGACGACACCACCGAAGACCTGACCACGACCCCCGACGACACCACCGCCAGCACCGCGCCGACCGAAGACTGACCGCCCCGGAGCCCGGAACCGAAGCCGGAAACAGAAACGGGAGCCAGAAACCGAAGCCAGAACGGGAGCCGGAAACCGAAGCCGAAACGGAGCAAGAACTCGAAGCGGAAACCGGAGCCCGGAACAGGAGCCGGAACCGAGTCCGGCGCCAGGTCGCTACAGGGTCACGCCGAGATTCTTTGCGAGGCGGGGCTCGGGGGGGGCGGTGTCGGGGACGAAGGGTTCGCCGGTGAGCGCCTCGTAGGTCTCGACGTAGCGGCGGGCGGCCTCGATGCGCACCTCGGCGGGCAGCGGCGGTGGCGGGCCGTCGCCGCGGTAGCCCTGGGAGACCAACCAGCGACGCACGTACTC
>CAZYSW010000633.1:0-3386 GCA_964650105.1 uncultured Nannocystaceae bacterium | reverse complement strand
CTTGTCGAGCGACTTGGGGTCCTCGCCCTTGCTCATCGCGGCGTCGTAGCTGTCGGCGTACCAGTAGCGCGAGCTGTCGGGCGTGTGGATCTCGTCGATGAGCACCACGCGCCCGTCGGGCGTGCGACCGAGCTCGTACTTCGTGTCCACCAGGATCAGCCCGCGCTCCGCGGCCTTCTCCTGGCCGAATGCGAACAGCGCCAGCGCTTTCCGCTCGAGCTCGTCGAACAGCCCGGGGTCGACCAGCTTGCGGCGGAACAGCTCGTCTTTGGAGACGCTTTCGTCGTGCTCGCCCTTGGGGGCCTTCGTCGACGGCGTGACGATGTTGCGGGGGAGCTTTTCGTGCTTTCTGAGCCCCTCGGGCAACCGATGGCCACAAAACACCCGGTCGCCCCGCTCGTAGGCCCGCCAGATGCTCGTGCTGCTCACCCCGGTCAGGTAGCCGCGAACGACGATCTCCACGGGAATTGGCTCGCACTCGACCGCCACCATCGCCTGCGGGTCCGGAACCTCGATCACGTGGTTGGGAAACAGGTCGGCCGTGAGCTCGAACCAGTAGCGCGCCAGACCGTTGAGGAGCTGCCCCTTGAACGGAATCGTGCCCAGAACGACGTCGAACGCCGAAACCCGGTCCGTCACGATGATGGTGCGGCGACCGTCGCGGGTGAAGTTCTCGCGAACCTTCCCGCTGTAGCGCTCGCCCAGGACGTCGAAGGACGGCGACAGGGTGTCGAGGGTGCCCCCCTCGCCGAGAGCGTCCTTCAAGATCGAGGTGTCGGCTGGCATGGGACGGGCAGACTACTCGCTTCCTCGCAGGAGCGACAGACAGCACCGGAAGCCCAGCGCGGGCCCGGTCGTCTCGGCCCCCAAGCGAACGCGCGTCGAGCACGACGGCGATGGCATCGTCGAGTCGCCTCCGAGCGCGGATCCTTCCTCGACCCACTCCGCGACGTTGCCGACCATGTCGTGCACGCCTTCGCTGGTCACGCAGAGATCGCGCGCTCCGGCGCGGACCAGATTCTGAGCCAAACCGGCGGCGGAGGCCGTATTGCACGCATCTTGCTGGTACTCGTCGCCGTACGGATATCGGCGCGCGTCGGGGCCACGGCACGCACGCCGCCACTCGGCCGTCGTGCACAGGCGGCGGCCTCGTCGAGCGCACAAGGCCTTTGCCTCGGTCAGCGTCACCTCGATGCGCGGGTACTCGGCGGCCGCCGGATACTCGTGACGCTCGATGCAGGTCACCGCGCCGCCGAACGCTCCGATCTCGACCGTGTCGGCGGGGCATTCGTCCGGCGGGGCGGCGACGCTGTTCGCAGGCTCCACCGCGCCGTGCATGGGCTCGGTTTCGGGATCGCGGCTCGCCGCCTCCGGCACGGGCTCGGCGATCCCCAAAAACTTCCTCAACCCCCCGTGTCGCGAAGCCACGACGGGGGTGAGCCCGAGGCTCAGGGCCGACGTGACCAACACGGCGACCAACGCCATCGCGCCGCCACGGGGTCCGTGCGGACCCGGCAGGCGTGGGGGGCGAAACGCCGCCCGAGGGCGGGCCGTGGGCTGTCGGGGCGACTCGGAGGGCGGCTTGGGGGTCTGCGGCTCGTCGACCGTCGGCGCGCGCAGGAATGGATCGTCGAGCGGCTCGGGCGCGGGCTGCATCAGCTCGCCGACCACACGCTCGAGCTCCTCCTCCGGTGGAGGCTCCATCGACCCCTGGGGCCCGATGAGCTGCCGCAGGTCCGGTGCGGAGTCCGAAGACGCGCGCCTTCGAGGCGCTCGACGAGCTTCGGCGCGCCCCTTGCCGCGCTCGAACGTGGTCGGCTCGTCCTCGACCGCCTCGGCCTCGATCTCGTCGAGCGACACCACGTCGTCGTCGTCCGCGGCGGGCGGAGGTGGCGCGGGCGGAGGTGGCGGGCGCTTGCCGCTCACGGGCTTCGCCGCCCTTCCCGGGGGACCCTTCCGCTCGCCGAGCTCGTGCAGGTAGCGTTGCGCGAGCTCGGCCAGGGCGCTCCCCGGCATCGCCGCGTGGTCGAGGCGCCTCAGCAGGTCGACCGCATCGGAGGGCCGCTGACGCGGGTCGTCGAGCAGCGCGAGCTGAGCCAGCGCGGCCAGCTCGACCGGGACGAGCGGATCGAACGCGTCGTCGAGGAGGGCGGCAACGCCCTTCACGCCCCCCTGGCTGGTGGCGAGGGCAGCCACGCCCCCCAGCCATAGACGTCGGTTCGCGGATCGTACGATTGACCGTCTCGGATCTCCGGCGCGATCGCTTCGTCACCGACCTTCGCGGCGGCCTGGACGAAACGGTCGGGCACACACAGCTCGGCGATCCCGTACTGCCACAGAAGCGGCCCCCCTTCCCAGATCGCGACGTTGGCGGGCCCGAGCGCGCCGTGCAGCCTCCCCCGCCGATGCAGCACCGCGAGGCTGCGCGCGAGCTCGACCGCGACCCGCTGGAGCAGGTCGGGATCGGGCCCCTCCAGTGCGACCTCCGACAGCATGCGAGCGCCGGGCAGAGCTTCGTAGCCGACGATCACGTACTCCGGCTCTCGATCGACCACCACGGTACGCACCAGGCTCGGATGCCGAACGCTCGTCAGCTCGTTGGCACCGGCCATGAACCGCGACACGTCGACGCTCGAAGGGATCAGGTCGCGCGAGATGATCGTCAGCCACAATCGCTCGTCGGCGTCCGTCGTTCGCGCCGCGTAGGTGGGTCCGAAGACGGCGGCGCCATGCCCTCGGGGAGCCCGCGCCTCCAGCCGAATTCGCCCGCAAATCGTCTCACCCGCGCTCGGCACCGCGAGGCCAGTCTATCACTGGGACGCGCAGGCCCCGGCGCTACGCCGCGCCCGTGCTGCCGAAACCGCCCGTCCCGCGCGAGCCACCCCCCTCGGGGAGAACGGCGACCTCCACGGCCGTCGCCGCGCACACCGGCGCGATCACGAGTTGGGCGATCCGGTCGCCATGGGCGATGCGGTACGGCTCCTTGCCCAGGTTCACCAGCAGCACCTGCAGCTCGCCTCGATAGTCGGCGTCGATCGTCCCCGGGCTGTTGAGCACGGTGACGCCGTGACGAAAGGCCAGGCCCGAGCGGGGGCGGACCTGCCCCTCGTGGCCCACCGGGATCGCGACGACCCACCCGGTCGGCACGCGACACCGGTCGCCGGGCGCGATCTCGATGGAGCCCCCGGTGCCCAGGCACGCCGCCAGATCCAACCCGGCAGCATGCTCGGTCATCCTCCGCGGGAGGACGGCGTCGGGGTGGCACCGCCGAAGGGGAACCTCGAGCACCACGGCCGTCTCCTCGCTCGCCGAAGGCGTGCGCTCAGCCCCGCATGTTCTGGACCTCGCCCGGGTCGACGCCGAACGCGGCCTTTCTGCTGAGGCGG
>CAZYSW010000632.1:0-3386 GCA_964650105.1 uncultured Nannocystaceae bacterium | reverse complement strand
ACGACCGTCGCGGGCGTGCTGCCGGTGATCACCGCCCGCACCGGCTCGGCCGGTCCGTACGGGACGAAAAGCACGACGTGGCCCCCGACGATCGTGGCGCCGAGCGGACCGCTGGGGGGCGCCTCGGGGAGCGCGTCGGCTTGCGGTGAGACCTCGCGCAGCTCGTTGCGAACCGGGTCGTGCTCCCAGACCTCGACGCGGTTCTCCACCAGGCCGGCGATCGTGCGGCCGCCGAAGGCACCCACGAGGGTGACGAGCCCTCCCGTGAAGGTCGCGCCGAAGCTCGCATGGGCCTTCGGCGCGCCCGGGCGCAGGCGCGGGAGGCCGGACGTGTCGGAGACGTCGACGATGTCGGCGATGCTTCGGTTGCGCCGCACCGACATCGATCGGACGCCGTCCCAGCGCGCGGCGAGCAGGTCGATGGTCGGACCGGTCGCGTCGAGATCCTGGGTCGTTCCGAACCCGACACGCTTGCGCAGACCCGGCTCCGACGGCGTGCCGCGCAGCCGGACGAAGGCCAGGGTGTGGTCGCCCGGGCGGGGCGACTCGACGTCGACCGCCTGGTGGATCTCGGCCATCAGGGTACGCCCCAGCATCGACGGCACGCCCCAGCTCGCGTACTCCACGTGGCCGACCAGCGGCGGCTCGCTGGTGAGCACCGGGCGGGGCTCGCCGGGCTCGCCGGTGTCCCACCCCACGTCGACGACGTCGATGCGCTCTCCGGGGGTGCCGACCCGCCATGCGACGAGCAGGCGCACGTCGTCGTCGCTCTCCTCGAGCCAGGCGCCGACCGCCGGACGAGGATCGAGGCCGACGACGAGGCCGGGGAGCGAGACGCTGCGGACGTCGTCGGTATCCCAACCCTCGCCGCTGGCCCGCGCCACGGTTAGGACGGGCGCCTTTTCGGTCGCGTCGTCGACCACGAGCAAAAGGCCGTGCTCGTCGGTGCCCTGCGCCGCCAGACGATCTCCGTACCAGACCTCGGTGGATGCGAGCGTCGCCTCCAGGGTGGGCGGTGGCGCGGCCACGATGCGCACAGTGATCTCCTTGGACGACGAGGGCTCCTCGAGCCCGGGCGTCGAGAGGCGCACACGGTGGGTGCCGGGCAGCATGGCGCCCTCGAGGTGGAACACCAGGTGCTCGTGGTCGAGCACCCCAATGGCCGAAGGCGAGACCAGCGTGCCGACGTTGCCGCCGTCGATCAGCACCATCGTCGCGCCCGGCGTGACGCCTCCGACCCGCAACCGCAGGTCGTCGTGTCGCGCCGTCGTGATCTCCACCGTGCCGCTGGCCGGCTCGATGAAGTCGGGGCGTGGAAGCTCGGGCAACGCTCCCTCGGTGTCCTCCGCATCGCCGGCCTCGGCCTCGGATTCGGCGGATGGGTCCTCGTCGCCTCCGCACGCGGCGAGCCACGCCGAAACCACGACCGCCGCGATGCCGACCCGACGCACGAGGTCAGCATGCCGCAAGCGGTCGGGCGCTGGAAGTCACGACAGCGCCGACCAGGTCAGCACCCAGCCGGCTCCGTGCGCCACGCCGAGCAGCAGCGCGCTCCATCGCAACCGGCCGGCGCGCGCGGCCATCAGCACCATCGCGCACAGGGTGACCCCGATCGCGAACGGCACGGTCAATCGCGTCTCGTCGATCGGCTGCGTCACGTCGAGGACGTGCTCACCCCCCCACACGAGCAACAGCAGCGCCACGACCCAGCTCGCACGCAGCCCGACCTGCACGAGGATCCACCGACGGGCGGGAAGGCTCGCCCCGGCCCTCGTCTCGTCCTTTTCGGGCGCTCGGTGGGGGACCGTCCGTGCAGACCGCGAAAGCGCGCTCACGGTCTGCAGTCAAACACGGCCGCCCGCGAGGTCCAATTTTCCCGCCGGAACCCCGTCTGCCGCCGATGCCCCCGGGCCGCCGCAGGTCGCCCGCACCGCGCGGTCTCGTGGCGTCGTTCCTGCACGAGAACGCCAGCGGCGGGGGCTCGGAGGACGCTTCGCCAGGCCGGGCCGCGGGAGGGCGGTCGAGGGATGTGGCATGGTTGGTCGACGTGCCGGCGATGGTCCTTCTGGTCGCCGTCCTCTCGGCGCCCGCATCGAGCTGGCAACCGGCGCCTGCTCCGCCGCCGACGGCGTGGGCTCGCGCCGGTGCGCGGGGCTGGCGGTTGTGCGACCAGGTCGAGCGCCAGGCGATGGCCCTGCGACACGGCGGTGGGGCACGGGGGCAAGCCGCCGACGAAGGCAGTTGGCGTCGGCGAGCCGAGCAATGCCCCAACGTGCCCGCGGTGCTGTTGCTCGCGGCCCAGGCCGAGATCACCGCCAGCGCGCGCCTGGGCTGGAGCACGGGGACCGACGAGGTGATCGAGGGCGTGACCCGAGATCACGCCAAGCGTTTGACCCGGGCCTTGCGGTGGATCGACCGGGCCCTCGCGGAGTCCGAGCGCAGAGGGGAGCCGGCGCCCGACGAGGCGTTCTACTTTCGGGCCTACGCGCTCGTGGGGCTCGGCCGCCACGCCGAGGCCCGAGAGGCGCTCGCAACCTCGGAGCGGCTCGCCGACGTGGAGCGCTGGAGAACCGATCGCATGGGAGCCGTCATCGCGCTCTTGACGGGGGATCTGCAGCGCGCGCTCGATGCATCCCACCGCGGGGTGGTGGACGCCAGGCCCGAGGATCGACAGATCTCTCGCTACATCTGGGCCTTCGTGCTCGACCGTGCCGGTGCCCAGGCCGCGGCGCACGAGGAGATCGTCCGGCTCCGTCGCGAAGCGGGGGACATGAGCGCGCGTCAGGCCGTCGAGAGCCTGCTGCCGATCCACGAGCGCATCTACCTGCGTGCGCTCGTGCAACAGGTCACGGGCGATCGCAGCACGGCCTTGCGCCTGTGGGATGCCTACCTGGCGCGCCCCGAGCCCGCCGAGCCGGAGCGAGAGCTCGCCCGCCGCCATCGCGCGGCGCTGACCCCCCGCCCCGCCCCCGTCGAGGGGTGAGAGGCTGCGCGTGCAATCGGGTGCGGGGCTCGTCCCGCCGGCGGCGACCGATCTCCGTGGGGCGCCGAGCCGACGATGCGCGGCTCGGACCCGCGGTCTCGTTCGGCGTGGCACCATGCGCGGCATGCAAGTCGTTCGGAGTCCCGAGCACCTCGTCGCGTGGCGGGCCGCGCTCGCGCCCGACCGGAAGGTGGCGATGGTGCCGACCATGGGCTTTCTGCACGAAGGGCACCTGTCGCTCCTTCGCGAGGCGCGGCGTCGAGTGCCTCCGGAGGTCGGCGAGGTCGTGCTCACGATCTTCGTGAACCCCACGCAGTTCGGGCCCAACGAGGACCTCGATCGGTATCCCCGGGACGAGACCGGCGATCTCGAGAAGGCGCAGGCGTGTGGGGTCGATCTCGCG
>CAZYSW010000631.1:0-3386 GCA_964650105.1 uncultured Nannocystaceae bacterium | reverse complement strand
GCCATGAGCGTGACGTGGCCCGGTAAGGGGAAGATCACCCGCGAGACGTCGTGACCTCCACGTCGGCGGCGCAACTCGCAGGCAAGTTCGCGAAGGCGGCGACGATCATCCCTCGCGCCAACGCCGACGCCACATCTGAGGCGGCGTTGGTCGGCAAGGGGATCTTCATCGAGGCTGCGGTCGCTGCCGGTTTGCGGGAGGGCGGCAAGCTCCCCTCGTCCCGCGGATCCAAGTGGACTGCCCGGTATGACGTGAAGGGCCAGGTCCACGCCACCGCGCTGCTGCGTTACGTCGGGCCGGTGCATTGGGCGTTCTGGGGGACCCGCCGTCACGTGATCGTTGCCCGCCGGTTGACGACCCGCACGGGGGCGCGGCTGCGGGCTCGCCGGCTGGGGGCGATGGCAGCGTTCGGCGGGACGAACCGTGGTGCGTTCGGAGCGATGCGCGACGTCCGAGGCGGCAAGAAGGCACTCGCGTTCGCAGGGTCGGACGGCCCGAAAGCCTACGCGTTTCACCCAGGCATGCGCGGCCGCAACACGTGGCCGTTGGCCAAGACGAAGGTCGCAGCGGCGACACCGGCGGCGTACAAGCGGGCGCACCGCTCGACGCTGATCTCAGCAGGATTCGGACGATAGGAGACCCGATGGGCGGCAAGAGCGAAGCAGACCTGGTGACGTTCCTCGCGGAGCTCACGGCAGGCAGGTGGGATGACCACCTGAACGCCATCCTCGAACAGGTCGGTGTGTACGCGGCAACGAAGTCGGGGAAGGTCGAGTGGAAGGTCACGACCGACGACTGGCAGGTGGTCGGTCCTGACGCGACGCTCGACGAGTTGGAGCGGATGGAGCAGGCGACGGGGGCGACGTGGTTCACGTTGTCGCCGCAACGGTCGGCGCAGCATTGCCGTGCTGTGCTCCAGGTGCTCTACCAGACCCGTGGGGGCCTGTCGGCTGAGGATGCTGAGGCGAAGGTGAAGGCTCACACTCGGGCCGAGTTGGACGAGATCGTCGGTGCGGAGCTGGTGATCCCGGCCCCTTTGGACTGACGCTCTCGGACTACGTCGCGTTGTTCTCGCGGCCGGTTCGGGGTGGGGGTGGGGTGCATCTGTCGGCGGGGTGGCCGCCGGACGTGGTGCGTCGTCAGCGAGTCGGAGATCTGTCTCGGATCGTGCGTGTGGATTGAGGAGGTGCTGTGGCGATCACTGAACGTCTGGCCCTCCTGATCGACGCGGACGCACAGGGTGCGGTCCGTGAGATGGAGAAGGTCGGGAAGACCGCCGAACGCGAGTTGGGTCGGACCGAGGACCGCTTCGACCGGCTCGGGAAGTCGATGCAGTCGACTGGCATCAAGATGATGGCCACGTCGGCGGTGTTGGGTGCGGGGATGTGGAAGGCCGGTCAGCAGGCCGCCGACCTCGAGCAGGCAGTCGGTGGCACCGAGGCGGTGTTCGGTGAGGCGGGGGCGGCGATCGACGAGTTCGCGAAGACGTCTGCCCGGTCCGCTGGCCTGTCCGAGGTGTCTGCCCGGATGTTGACGGTGCAGCTCGGGTCGTTGCTGCAGTCGTTCGGGTTCACGCGTGAGGAGGCTGCGGCGACGTCGGTGCAGCTAGCGCAGTTGGGTGCGGATCTGTCTGCGTTGACCGGCGCGGGCACGGCTGAGGACGCTGTGCAGGCGCTTGGTGCTGCGATGCGCGGCGAGTTCGACCCGCTGGAGAAGTACGGCGTGTCACTGAATGTGACCCGCGCCAACTTGAAGGCTGTCGAGATGGGGTTGGCGTCGTCGACCTCGGAAGTGGATCTGAACGCTCGGGCTCAGGCGTCGTTGGCGTTGATCATGGAGCAGTCGGCGAACGCTCAGGGCCAGTTCGGTCGGGAGGCGGACACGGCCTCGGGGAAGCTGGCGATAGCGAAGGCCGAGTTCGAGGACGCTCAGGCCCAGCTTGGGCAGGGGTTCTTGCCGGTGATGACGTCGGTGGCTGGTGTGGCGTCGGATCTGATCGGTGTGTTCGTCGGGTTGGACAACGCGACGGGTGGTGTGGCGTCGCAGGTCGCCGGGTTCGGGACTGTCGCGTTGGGGGCCGCTGGCGCGTTGTCGTGGGTGGTGGGCAAGGGCATCGAGTCGCGGGACATGTTCGTCAAGGGCGGCGAAGCAGCGATGCGGTTCGCCCGGAACTTGGGGATGTCGCGGACGGCGGCGCTGGCTACCGGCGGCGCGTTGGGTGCGTTGGGGGTGGCGATCGGTGCCGGTGTGATGCTGTGGCAGCAGCATGAGAGCGCTCAGCGGGCGGCGCAGGACCGGGCCGAGTCGATGCTGGCCACGTTGGACGCGACGACCGGGGCGCTCACCGAGCAGTCGGGGGCGTTGATCGCGTCGAACTACGCGAAGCAGATCGACAACCTGGACCGGGCCAAGGTCTCGATGGACGAGCTGAAGGCCGCGATCGAGGACACGTCGCTCAGCACGAAGGAGTGGGACGCCATCTCTGGCGGCACCGTCCGGGGCAGCCAGGAGCACCTGTACATCACCCGCGAGGTGATCGAGGCGTTGCGTGGCCGCGAGGACGCGATGTCCCGGCTGATCGTGAAGATGCATGAAGCCGGCGAACTCGACGCCGGCGAGGTCAAGATGCTGCGCGAGCAGTCCGCAGCGCTCGCAGATGCACGGGCTCAGCGTGAGGCCACGACCGGGGTGATGGGCGAGGAGGCCGCTGCACGGCAGGGTCTCGCCGGAACCACCGACGACCAGGCCGAAGCCGAACAGGAAGCAGCCGAAGCCGCGGACGTGTGGACTGTCAAGCAGGGCGAGCTCAACGACGCGCTGTCGGAGGCGCAGACCGAGCTGGACAAGGCGAAGAAGGCTGTCCTCGGCTACTTCGACGCGCTCGACGGATCGGTGAACGCCGAGATGGAGTTCCACGCCGCGCTCGACGGTCTCGCCGAGACGCTGAAGGAGAACGGCACTGCGTGGGACTGGACGGCCGGTCGTATCGACATCACGACCCAGAAGGGCCGTGAGAACACGAAGGCAATGCAGGACGCCCGAGACGCGATCTTGGGGATGGGCCAGCAGCACCTCGAGATGACGGGGTCGGCGCAGGAGGCTGCGTCGATGGTCGGCCTGTTGACCGAGGGGCTGCGGCAGCAGATGGTTCAGGCCGGGTACACGAAGGCGCAGCAGGACGAGCTGTTGGCGTCGCTGGGGTTGACGCCGGAGCAGGTGGTCACTGCGTATTCGCAGCCGGGGTTGCAGGAGGGGTTGGATAAGACTGGGGCGTTGCGCCGCGAGTTGGAGCTGTTGCCGGCGGCGAAGGAAGTGTCGGTGCGGGTGAACGCCGCGATCGACAGTGTCGCTGCACGGTTGACGGGCAGCCTCGGGGCGTTCTCCGG
>CAZYSW010000630.1:0-3389 GCA_964650105.1 uncultured Nannocystaceae bacterium | reverse complement strand
CCGCCCCGGCCGCCCCGCCCGGTGCCGCGGGGCCCCGGGCGCCCGCGGCCGACCTGTTCACCCGCGCCCGCGACGGCCTGCGCGGGGCCGCCGGCAGGGCGGCAGACGCGGTCCGCAGGTTCCGCGACGCGCACCTCGCCCGCCAGCGCGACGCCGACCTGGATGCGGAGGCCGACGAGGTCCTGGAACTGTTCGACGACATGCTGTCGGACAAGCCGGATTCCGGCCCGATGGGGCCGCTGTTCGCCAAGGCCAAGACGACCACCCAGCAGCTGCTGATAGGGCGCCTGAACCCCAAGTTCGTCGCGGCCTCGCGCGAAGAGGACATCCTGCGCCTCGGCCGGATCATGGAGAAGTACGTCACGGGGCAGGAACTGGCGGGGGTCGAGGCTCTCACGCTCGCCCGCGTGCTGGACCTGCCCGAGAGCGGCCTGAGCCAGCGTACGCTCAACGCTTTCGCTTCGGCGCACGTTGCCGGCATGCTGCCCAACATCAGGGGCTTGGCCCGGCGCATGAGCCAGGACGTAGGTCCGGAGCAGTACGCGCGCCAGGACTTGGACCCGCAGGACGCCTCGCGCGTGGTCATGCGGGAGGACGAGGGCGAAGCCACCGAGCTGCCCGACCCGTCCGACCCCGAAGCCGAGATCCCCGAAAACGCCCCCGACACGTTCGGCATGCCCGAGGTCAGCGCCTCCAGCGACCGGCTGCGGCCGATCGACCGCATGAACAGCATACGCGCCGAGCTACGCTCGATGCGCGAGCGCCTGGGCGACGAGGAAGCCCGCGCGACGGAGGAATACGCCCGACTCATGGACGAGGGCCGGCAGCTCATGGCCGAGGCCCGCCGTGAGATCCTCGGTGAGCTGAGCGGCAGGACGGTGGTGGGGCGCGACGGCAGGAAGACCTTCCGCTCGGCGAAGAACAACGCCGTCTTCACCGAGTTCGTCAAGAGCGACGGGAGCGTTCCGGTCGCGTCGCGTCGCGCGTTCGAAGCCAGGCGCCGCGCTCCGGACACCGTCGAGATCGAGGGCGGGGTGAACTACGAGGCCGACGGCCAGATCCAGCGACGCCGCGCCCTGCTCGACCTGGGCACCCTGATCCGCCGGCAGCAGGCGCTGATCCGCGCCGAGGGCACCAAACAGGACAACGTGCCGGCGCGCGACGCGCTGCTGCGCGGCCTGGCCGAGGCAGCCGAAGCCGGGATTCGCATCGACCCGGACTCCATCACCGTCGGGAACATCGTCGACAGCGAGACGGGCCGTGTCATCCTGAAGATCACGCCCGCCTTGCGCGCCAGCCTGCGCGGCGAGCTCGCGAAGGTGAAGGCAGACGCCCCGGCCCCGCGCGCAGGCGCCAACGACCTCATCAGGGACTTCGTCCGGTCGCCCGAAGGCGAGGAAGCGGCGCGCCGCGAACTGGCCCGCCTGGCCACCAAGGACAGGAGAGGCGAGCTGACCGAGAAGGAAGCCCGGCGCCGCGACCGCCTCGAAGAGTGGCTCGCCAATCGCGTCGACAAGGATGAGCAGGGCACCAACGAGGTCGACTACGGCGACCGCGACAGCGAGCAACGCCGCCTGATCGCCCGCGAGACACCGCCCGGCGAGCTGGTGAGAGCCGGGGCGCGTAAGGGCGACTTCGTCCCCGACAGCAGCCTGGTCAGCGACATCACATGGAGCGACCCCTACGAGCAAGTGCTCAACGAGTTTCGCCGGGCGCGAAACAACGCACGCACCCCTGCCGAGATCGTCGCTGCGGCCCGCAAGGCGGGCGAGACGATCGGGGCCGCCGAACTGGCACGGGAGCTGCAAGACGGCACCATCAGTCAGGAGACCTACGACCGCCTGCACAAGCGCCTGATCGACCGCGACTCCAATCTCGCCCTGAACTACCTGCGGCGCGCTATGAAAGGCGACCTCGGCAGTGTCAGCGTCAGGCACACGCCCACCGATAGGGCGCGCCCCGCAACCGGACGTAATGCCGACGGCCCGGACTTCGAGGGGCATCCGGAAAACATCCGCGCTGCCGAGACCGGCGACAAGCTGCGCCAGCGCCTGCTCGACGCAGGTGCGCAACCGGCGCCCAAGGACCCGCCAGAACCGAAGGTCAACCCAGGGACCGCGAAAGATATCGCGCCCGCGCCCCCGCACGCCCCCACGAAGAAGGCCACGAAGAAGGTCGCGAAGAAGGCCACCAAGACGGCCACGAAGAAGGCCACCAAGAAGGTTGTCAAGAAGGCCGCGGAGAAGCAGCCCACGGAGAAGCAGGCCGCTGAACGCGCTCCCAAGGACGAAGCCCCCGAGAGCGGCAAAAAGCCGGCAGCGGCGAAGAAGCGCGTGGTCAAGAAAGACGACGACGCGAAGGCGCGCGAAGCGCGGGCCCAGCAACTTCGCCAGGCGATCGCCGAGAAAAAAGCCGCCGGTGCGGCCAAGACGGCCACCGAGACGACCACCGAGACGCCCACCGATGCGGCCACCGAGGCGGCCATCCGTGAGGAGACGCAGGCCGCCGCCGCCGCGATCGCCGAGACCCCCCCGTCCAAGCACGACCTCAAGCGCGAGTCGGGGCTGGTGATGGCGATCCTGCGCGCACTGGGGTACACCGCGGACCAGATCCCCCTCATCGTGGTCAAGCCGCAGGAGGGGAGGCCCACCACAGGCAGCTACCGGTACCGCCTCGGGCACATCCTGCTGGGCGACCAGCTGGTGGGCCGCGAGCGGATCGAGGTGTTGTCGCACGAAATCGGCCATGTCGTCATCGCTGCCGAGATCTCGAAGGCGACCGGCGTGCCCGTCGACAAGCTCGTCGGCAAGGATGGCGCGGCGCTACAAGGCGAGGCGTGGATAGAGGCGCTCGCGGAGGCCCGGCCTGAGCTGTACGCCGCGCTGCGCGCCGACTACGAGGCCTTCCGCGCGAAGCACACGGAATTCACCAGCTACATCGCCATGCGCGCCGCGCGGTCGCAACCCGCCCGCACTGCACGCATCCGCGCGCACGCGCGCGACCGCGGGTTCGATGAGTTTCCGACCGGCGCCCTGTCCCAGGTCGAGTACAACCTGTCGATGAACGAGTGGCTGGCCGACCACATCGGCCGGGCGCTGATGCAGCACAAGACCGGCTCGTCGCTGGTCGAGAAGTTCTTCGCCCGCATCGCCCGCCAGCTGCGCCGGGTCTACAACCTCCTGTTCAAGGGCAAAGGGGCGGACAACTGGCGCCCCGCGCCGAGCGTGGAGGCCTGGGTCAACAGTCTGTTCGACCAGAACGTCAACGCGGTGAAGCACGCCATCGGCAAGACCGGTACGGCGGCCGGCGCGAAGGCGGCCATCGAGGGCGCCGTGGTGGACGCGGTGCGCGGCGACCCGCCGCCGGCGCCCCCATCCGGCCCCACGAAG
>CAZYSW010000629.1:295-3394 GCA_964650105.1 uncultured Nannocystaceae bacterium | reverse complement strand
CGTCGAGGAGACGGAGGCCGTCGAGGCAGGGCACTGATCCCCTCCCGGCGCTGGTGGGCGGAACGGGGTACGGACAAGCCCACGCCGGCAGGAGCAAGCGAGGGCGGACGTCACTGCTGTGACCCCCGGCTTCGGCCACGTGGGCCGCCCGGCGTACCGCTGGGCCAAGGCCGCCGACGCCGCGTCGATGCGGTGTTGCGCAGCCAGCCTGGCAATGCTGCGGGGACGAGCCGCTCAGACCGCGGCCAGCCCATCATCACTTCCGGTCGCCGCCGACCGGCCCGTCCCGACCACCGCCTCAGCGCGCCCGCCTGAGCGCGGCGGCCGTGCGGCGAGCGCGCGGGGCCCCTGCGGCTCGCTCCCCCCGCAGAAAGACCGGGCCCTATCACGCTTCCCGAGCCCTGCAATAGCCGGACGCTTACCTTGCGAACGCGCCAAGCTCCACAACAGCCCCAACGCCAACCAGTCGAGTCCCGATCGTCGTAACAAACGTCGGAGGTCCCGTGACCCCAAGCCGCTCTCCCAATGCGCGATGCGATGCCAGGGCGTCCGCAGTAACGCGACTATCGATACAAGCCTCGAACTCGCGCCTTTCAATGTCCGAGGCGTCGGCCCCTACCGCCAGGACTGACTGCTTGGTGATCGGCCCCACTACGGCGACGAGCTTCTCGTTGAACTCACCGAATCGACCAAATCGATCCGCGCAAATGGCTCCCTTCGCAGCAGTGATCGACTCGTCGTCTCCGGTAGGGAAAGTAGGGAATTGGAACACTACAACTCGGAATCGGTCCTGCACGTCGCGGCTCGCCAACAGAAGCGTGTTTGCGGTGCGGCATGCAGGGCATGCATAATTGGAGAAGAGAAGAATCGTATGCGCGGCGTCCTGGTCCCCCACAACTGCATCTCCGGAGTAGTTCCGAATGATGGACGCGACAAGTCTCGACCGCTGGCGCAACTGGAGCCGCTCGATGAACCTGGAGCGCAGGGGCCAACTAGCATTCCATATCGCCAACAGAATCGCAAGCAGCCCGAGCACCGAGGCGAAGGTCAGGAGCCTATCTGTGATGCGCCGGCGCCCATCAGCATTCTCCTTCACTTGCGGGAGGCTCGGTGTAGTGAGTAGCGCCGGACCGCGGGGTCCTGCGGACCCACCGCAGCCGTATACAACGATGTCCCATCTTCACTGACCGCAACAGCGTTTGCGTCGGCGTCCAGGATCAAGATCTCAGCAAGCTCGCCGCTCCAATCGAAGACGTGGACCTGATTCCCGAACCACGCGCACTGGTGGCAACCCGCCATAGTGCGCCCCGAGAAGAGGGCGTAGATCCGCTCCGTCGTGGCGGCCATCGCTATGTAGCCGAAAATGGTTGAACCGACCAGTTGATAAAGGTAGATCGCGCCGTTCGATCTCATGTTGACGACCGGGGAGAAAGCCACAGGAACTGCAGCCAGCGTCTGCATGCCATCCAAGAGCGAGTAGATCTCAAGTCTGCCCGCGTGACGGGAGCCGATTGCGAGCAAATCACCCCCCGGTCTGATGGCCACCGTCGGCTCAAACATCTGGTAGGACACCGTCTCCGGTATATCATCGCCGATTTGGGGCAGCTTACCGATCCTACGGCGGACGTGCCCCTCGGGGTCGAGGACGTCGAAGCGATCGGATGAGAATATGGGGAATCCGACGAGCGTCGTGTCATTGGCCCAGAAGACCATTTGATAGCGCGGACTCAGGTCGGATACCAGTGAGTCACTGACGACTCGCATGCCGTCGTCCTCGACCATATATCCGGTAAGGCGCTTATGGCGCCTGTCGAATGCCCAGACGCTCCGAGTACCTCGTCGGTCCTCGTACGACTGCAGCGAACTTATCCAGCGGAATTCCCCTGGGCCGTCGCCGGTCTTGCCTAACGTAACGGCATGCAACCCAGACCGTCGGTCGTACGCGTGGACGTCGTCCATACTGCCGGCCCAGAGCGCGTGCCCGGATACGACAAGGGTCATCGGTGTTGGATAATCCGGCCCGAACGGGATGAGAACCGTTCCACGCAGTTGCATCTGGAGCGTCTCGTCTACGACGGGCGTTCCATCTCCGCAGCCGGTACTGAGTATCAGCGCGAGGACGATCAGCAACTCTAGACGACGGTCTACCACTCAGCACCCGCCAGACCTTGAACGCAGACATGTTGGTGGAAATGGGGCTGAGACGCCCCATTACCACCAATCGAACGGTGGCCGAAGAGCCCGCCGCGACGCGGACAGGACCGCGCTATCCTTCGGGGAACACTGCATCGCACGGCTTTCCATCCGAGCGCCACCACTCTGACACTCTAGCGCATTCATCGTCGCTGCAGTTGTTTGGATAGCAGGTTCCCGCTCCGTCGCAGCACGTGCCCCCGGCTCCGTCAGCTGCGCAGGCCGAGGCCACAGTCACTCTACCTGTTCCGCCGAAGGCCACGGGTACGGCAGCGAGTCCGGCAGCGATGATCAACACCCTAGTCCAGCGTGAGAACGTACCCATGGGGAACTCTCCTGTCTTTGATGGGGTGGGAGGTCAAGCACAACGCCAAGGCCACCATCGCCCCCAGACTACTTGGATCTGGCGAGTCATGTTGGTGGGTGTTGGCGAGCATATGACACCCCATTAACCGGTGACTACGGATCTCCCCCCCCATTCCACGCACGGTCGCGCCCGTATCGCTATCACCGTGGCCCGCGTAAACCAACGCGAGGTGCTCGTTCCTGCGAAGGCGCGCATGCCCTCGCGCGATGTGCTTCGCGAGCACCTTCTCGGTGACACCCATCTGCAGGGCGGCCTCTCGATGCGTCAGCCCCTCCCAGTACACCAGGAGCAGAGCCTCGCGACAGCGCGGCGACAGCGCGGCGACCGCCTTCCTCACCGCGGATGCCTGCTCGACGCGCTCGATTTGGCTGTCGGGCGCCTCCGGTGGCTCGCTGCTCGTAGCTGCACGAAGCGCTGGAGCCAGCCGTTCGCGGGTATGCTCGCGCTCGAGCGCGTGCAGGGCTTCGTTCCGGCCGGCCCTGCGGAAGAACCCTCCCTGGAGCTTCATCAGCTGAGAGTCCCCACTCCGGGCGAGCAGG
>CAZYSW010000629.1:0-285 GCA_964650105.1 uncultured Nannocystaceae bacterium | reverse complement strand
TCGCGCTTCCCGGAGCACCACAGCGCCGTACTCCCGGTAGAGATCCTCAATCGTATTCCGGGCACCGGCCGCAGAACCCCGGCCCGTGTCATTGGCGCCAGCGTCAGACTCCGGTCGTACCATGGCGTGACCTCCTCTGGCCTGGCGTGGCACCACCAGCGCTTTGACCGAGAGCCCGACGGACGCGACGCGGGAGGTGAAGCCGATCCGCTCGTGGTGGTAGCCCCAGGTCAGTTCGAGCCGGTCGCCGTCTCGCACCGCATAGCCTGCTTCAGGCTCGATATA
>CAZYSW010000628.1:0-3419 GCA_964650105.1 uncultured Nannocystaceae bacterium | reverse complement strand
GCTGGGTGAGCTCGTGGTTCTGGAGGATCACGTAGATCCAGCCCACCATCAGCGCGAGCGCCAACGTCACACTGATGGAGCCGTAGATGATCGGCCCGGAGATCGAACGCGTGCTGCGAGCCGCCACGTGCAGATCATGTCCCGGCGAGCCGCCGCTGGCCAGCCGCAGAGACAGCGCGCGCCTCGCCCCAACGCGCCGCGACCGGGCCGGCTACCAGGCCCATGTGCGCAACCCAACGAGGTGATGATGCGCGAGATAGAGGGCGAGGCCCACGGCCGCCAGCCCGACGAGTACCGCGTGGACGCGAACCCACGGGCGGATCGAGCGGGCGCGGTAGCGCGGCGTCAGGAGGAGCGCGCCGGCTCGGACCAGCCCGAACGCCGAAAGGGCGGCGAACGACAGCGGGAGCACGCAAATCCCGACGGTGCGGAGGTTCATCGTGCCGAGGTCGGTGTAGTCGGAACCCAAAAGGAGGAGCACGGCGCCGACCAGACAGCCGCTGCCGAGGAGGAAGGGGGCCAGCAGCCGGAGATCGCCACCTCGACCCGCGCCCTGGCGCGCACGGCTCCACAGGTGGACGAGCGCGAGCACCAAACCCGCCAACCACGCGCTCTCCAAGAGGAGGAGTGACAGGCGAAGGGCCCGTTCGCGCAGGCGAGGCAGCAGGGGATCGGTCCGCTCGAAATAGAGGTTCTGCACCACCAGGATCGGACGACCGTCGTGGTCCTTCGCGAACTGAACCGCGGTTCCGGCCTGGCCCGGGAAGCGAAATCGGGCGGGACCGGTGGGGATCAGCGGAATCGGGCCATCCACGGCGCGGACGTGCAGCCTCAGCTGCCCCTGGTGCAGCTCGATGTCGGCGGCGAGCAGCAAGGTATCGACGAGCTCCGCGATCGCGTGGCGAGGGCTGCGGAACTCGTAGTGCCCGACGTATTGGGCGAGCTCGGCATCGGGGACGTCGACGGTCGGGGGCCGAGGCAGCCTCCGTCCGCGGGTGAGGTGGTCGAACAGGAGCTGCCGAATCTCGACCCAGGCGCGCGGGGAGTGGGTCGCGTTGAGCAGGAGGACATAGCCCACGCCGAGCTCGGGGAAGTACCGATACGTGGAGAGAAACCCAGGCAGACCGCCGTCGTGTCCCCTCCCGACGACGGGGTGCAGCACGTCACCGTAGTTGCCGAGGCCGTACGAGACGTCGGTGTTCGGAAACGGCAGGGTCGCGCAGCGTTCGATCCGCGCCACGGTCTCGGGGGCCACGAGTCGGCCACGGCCCAGCGGCAACTCGCCCCGGGCGAGGAGCAGCTCGACCAGGCGGGCGAGCTGCGGGGGGCTCACCATCAGGCTCCCGGCGGGGCGATGCCAGAGTGCGTGATAGGGCAGGGGGGTGCCCGACGCGTCGTGACCGACGGCGAGACGGTCGGCCAATGCGGGGTCCCAACGAAACCGGGCTCCGTTCATGCCCAGGGGGGCGAGCACCTCGTCGCGCAACACCTCCTCGAAGGGGCGACCGGTGGCCTGTTCGAGCGCGGCCGCGGCCACCGTGTAGCCCGGGTTGCTGTATGCGAAGCGACTGCCCGGGACCCAGCGGGCGACGCGCGAACGAGGATTTCTCGCGAGCACCTCGACCAGCGGTCGCGACTCGACGTCGCGCGGGCCGAACGTCTCGTTGAAGCGCATGTCGTCGAAGCCGGCGGTGTGCTCGAGGGCGTGCGCCAAAGTGATGGGGTGTTCGGGATGGGGGTTGCCGATCTCGACACCCGGCACGAGCGTCTCCAGCGGTGCATCGAGATCGAGCACGCCGCGTTCGTCCAGTCGCGCGACCCCCAGGGCGACGATGCTCTTGGTGATCGAGCCGACGCGAAAGAGCGTGCTCGCATCGGCGGGGCGCCGCGTGGCGAGATCCGCCCAGCCGACGCCTCCGGCGAACAGAAGGCCGTCCTCGTCCACCAGCGCGATGCCGGCCCCCGGCACGCCTTCACGCTCCAGGATTGCGCGGATGTCCTCCAGCAGCCGTGCGAGCTCGGGGTCCCGCTCCCGCGCCTGCGTCGCTGCACCCGCCGGGCCAGGCGCGAGTCCCAACGCGAGGAAGGCGACCAGCGCGACCCACACGCCGCACAGCTTCCTCACAACCCTCGAGATCGCACGATTCACCACGTGAGAGGGCCGTATCATCACCTCCGGTGGGGCGTCCAGCGTGGGAATCCACAGGTTCTCCACTTTGCCGGCAGGGCGGAATCGGGCCTCTAGGCCGAGGAGGAGGCCAGGAACGTCGATGAAGGCGCGGGTGGGAGGGACCGCGCACATGTCGGGAGGGGGGTTGGTGGATCGGTCGCTCGCGTGGGTCGCCCGCGCCGCGCCTGCCCCAGAGGGGACGACGCAGCATGAACGGGATGGCCGGCTGGAGCCAGCATCGCTACCATCCCGCTGGGCAGCCAAGGAGACCCGCATGACTTTCGTCGTGACCTCGAACTGCAAAGGGTGTCGATTCACGGACTGCGTGGCCGTGTGTCCCGTGGAGTGTTTCCACGGCGATGACGAGATGCTCTACATCGATCCGGACGAGTGCATCGATTGTGGGGCCTGCGTGCCCGAGTGTCCGGTCGAGGCCATCTACGACGAGACGGAGTTGCCCGACGAGCTGAAGGACTGGCTCAAGATCAACGCCGAGAGGGCCCCTACGCTCCCGGTGGTCAACGAGACGACCGATCCGCTTCCGGGCGCAGAGGAACGCAAGAAACAGCTCGGGTTCTAGCAACCCGGGGAGGGCCGCCGACCGCGGCGCCGGCGAGGACCCGACCGACGATCCGTCGGCCCTTGCCGGTGGCCGGCGTACGTCGGTGGCGTCAGTGCGACTGTCGCGAGCGGAACAACGCGAACGCGCTGGTGTAACCGTGCAGATGGGTCCGCCCCTGCACGGGACCGATCTCCCCGTTGCAAAAGAAGCCGCCCGTCCCGATCGGACCGAGGTGCTCGCGCAGCAAGGTCGAATCGTGGTCGGGCACGCCGTACAGACCCTGACCGCGTCCGAGGCAGGAGAACAGCAGCGCTCCGGAGGGGCGTTGCGGCTGACGTTCGAGCTGCGCGCGCAGCAGGTTGTCGAGCTCCTCGGCCGACGTGGCGGCATCCCGGAGCTGGAACTGAACGACGCTGTGAGGAGGCACGCGCGCTCCGACGGCCAGCGCACCCGTGCGGGCGTCGAGCCCGATGATGTTGCGCACCAAGAAGTCCCCCTGTCCGTACACCTCCTGGCTTTGGCGCATGACGAGCCCGATGAACAGCGCATGACGCATGAGCTCCCGGTCCCGGTCGTCGAGCGTTTCGTAGAGCTCCTGCAGGACATCGGACGGGCGACGGCCGTCGAGTTCCATGATGACGTTTCGTTCGGACCGCGTCGAGAACAGAGGCGCGCCGATGGGCCGGC
>CAZYSW010000627.1:0-3426 GCA_964650105.1 uncultured Nannocystaceae bacterium | reverse complement strand
AGAGGCGCGGCATTCGCGACCCATCCAGCACAATCGTGAGGCGCCTGCGAAAACTGCTTCGTACACAATTGAGCAAGGAGAATAGTCGCCTCCCGCGCTCGAGTGTCGTCGCAAGCGGCTACAAGAGCGCACGCCAGAATGGAAATAACCACCACGGTGCGATATCCCATACGCCTCCACGTTTCGTGCCTTGCATACCTTCAAGATAGCTCATTGAGTCGAGGACGAAATGGCGGCAGTCATTTACGCCGAAGAAGTAGTAGCTTGAGGTGCCGTTTACCGAGTAGCGCTCTCCGATCCACCTCTCAAGCGCCGCCTCCTCCGCTGACGTTGTCGCGACGCACTCCGACCTTGTTTCAGGTGAAGACCGCTCTTCCGCACGAGGGTCTGGGCTTGACAGATAGCCCGGGTCGCCGAAAGCGCTCCCTCCAGGGGATGGCCAGAATCCGTAGCTTCGATTGGGATCGCCACCGATTTCGATCCACTGATGTTCGTATCCGTGTGCGCTGGTGAAGGCACAGACCTCCCGACCGTCGAGGTCACCGAGGTTGATTGCATCGTTCATCGCGTACGCATAGAGATTGATCTGCTTTCCGCCGAAGAGAGCGGGGTCCTTAGCGGTCCAGCGGCCGATTTCGGGGTCGTAGTCGCGGGCGCCGAAGCGGTAGAGGCCGGTGTCGGGGTCGTAGAGGCCGCCGGCGAAGGCGAAGGGCTGGACGTCCCAGGTGCCCTGGAGCAGGGTCGCTTGGCCCCAGGCGTCGTAGCCGATCTCCTGAGCGATGGCGCCGGTGGTGGCGTTCACCACGAGGCGGACGCTGCCGAGCTGGTCGGTGACGAAGAGGTAGGCGTCACCGGTGGCGACGTCGATCATGTGGGATGGCACGTGGGGGACGTGCGCGTAGACGAAACGCTTGGTGACCGTGGTGCCATCTGCGGCGAGCTCGGCGATGGGGTTGAGGTCATCGCCGTAGAGCCAGCCCTTCTGCAACAGGCCTCCGACCCTCTTGCCCACGCGGCGACCGCGGCCGTCGATCACGTAGTCGATGGTGGCGCCGGGGAGCGCGACCTGCCGCAGGCTGCCTGCCGCGTCGTAGGTGTAGGTCGTGGTCGTAGCGTTCGTGCGGGTGGCGAGCTGGCCCATCGCGTTGAACGTGTAGGTCGTCGACCCGTAGCTCGTGATGCGGTCCTGCTCGTCGTAGGTGCCGACGACGGAGGTCACAGCGTCGTCGTAGCTGGTGCGGTTGCCGTTGGCATCGTAGCCGTAGGTGGCGACGAGCGTAGTGCAGGGGCTCGGGGCGAACGCGCAGCAGTCGCTCGAGCCTGTGAACACCTGGTGGAGCCGGCCGGCGGCGTCGTAGGCGTATCGGACGTGCGTGGTGACCACATCGACCGTCTCGCTCTTGCACTCGACCCGCCCGAGCTTGTCCCGCGCGTAGGTTACGTCGTACTTCAGGGTTTGGCCGACCTCGACCTCGATCTCCGAGAGCTCGCCGAACGCGCTCACCCCGTAGGTCGTCGTGGTCGTTCCGAGGGTGGTGGTCTCGACGGCCCCCGTCTGTGGGCGCCGTGCGATCGCCATCGCCCCGGCGGCGGTCATGAGGCCGTCGCCGTCGGCGTAGGCGTAGTCCACGTCGAGGTCGGTGTCCCCGTTGATGGACTCCTTCTGCACGCGGAAGTCGCTGTCGTACTCCCACCCGACGGCTCCGCTCACGGGTCCCGTCATGGTCTCCTCGGTGACGAGCGCTCCGCCGTAGACATAACCAAGCGTGATCCCATCGAGCGAGCTCGCGATGCTCTCGAGCTTCGTGTCCTGTTTCGCGGAGTCTCCCAAGGCGTAGTAGCCGAACGTCAGGGTGCCACCGCCGCTGATGCCCAAGCTCGTGAGCTGACCGGTGGCGCTGTCGTACGAAGGATCGAGCTGCGGGGCGAGGCCCTGTGGCGCGAAGTCGACGAGATCGAGCGACAGATCGGCGCGGCGATGCCAGTCGATGGTGTCCGAAGTGAGGTTCGGCACCAGCGGTGGGTCGTACTGGATGGCGCGGTCGTGGCCATCGTAGAAGAAGCGGTGCACATCGTCGTCGGTGTAGGTGCCGGGAGAGCCCGGCTGGGCCAGCGCCAGCAGGTTGTCGTTCAGATCGTACGCGAACCGGACCTCCGCCGCATCGGGGAAGATGGTCTTCGTCAGGCGGCCCTTGCCGTCGTACTGGAGATAGGTCGCCTGATCGAGCGCATCCTCGATCTTCCAGAGGTTACCCGTCGCGTTGTAGTGGAGCACGTAGGAACGCTCTAGCGCACCTGTCCCCTGCTTGACCTCAAGAAGCCGTCCCTTGTTGACCCCAGACGTCTCGTAGACGAACGTGATCGGCTCTTGCTCCGGGAGCACCAGCGTGGCAAGTCGCCCCTCCGGAGTGAGCGTCGACGTCACCGAGCGGTTCGCCGCGGAGGTGTACGTCGCTGTCGCAGGTGAGACGGTTCGGTCGACTGTCCATGAGCTCGTTCGCCCCTCGATAGTGGTGCTCTCCGTGATGGTGTCGATCGAAAACGGATCGGTCACGCTTACGGTAGCCGACCTGCTTGTCGACATGTCGCGAGCGAGGCCGTTCGTCTCGATGGTCACGGCGCTGACCGGCGCCATCATGCCGAAGCGTTCGTCGGGGGTATGAGTGGTGGTGATGGAGGTGTCGTCGAGCAGCATCACCTGCGAAGAGGTTCCGTCGTGCGCCACCACCGTGGAGCTGGAAAATCCCGTCGGAGTAATCACGACGCGGCTCTGCTCCTTGTCGGAATTCGTCGTCTGGTAGCTCGTGAGGAGGGAGACCGGATCGGTCATCTCGACGGTCCAGTCAGTCTCCGTGCCGGTTCGTGCGAAACTCTTGCTCCACGCCATGGGGCCGCCGGCGCCCGTGAGGCGCCCGCTGCCGACGTCGAACACGTAGGTCTTCTGTTCGGTTGTGGGCGGATGCGTCGCGTGCCAGGCCGGGCTCCGGTAGCCGGTGACCAGACCGGGAAGTGGGCTGTCGTAGGTGAAGGTGTGGGTGCCTCCGAGCTGATCGGTGACGGCTACAAGACGCCCCGTCGCGTCCGTTGTGAGGCTCGTCTCGTGACCGAACGGACCGGTCACCTTCTCCGGTAGCTTGTTCTGATAGTCGAGCGTCGTGACGCGCCCATCGTGATCGGTCAGGCTCTGCAGCCGCCCGGTCGCGTCGTACTGCATCGTGAGGAGATCAATGCCGAGGACGGCGTCCTTGGTCCTCAGGTGTCGGCCGCCGAGGTCGAACTCGTGGAGAAGCCTCGCGTCTTCGGATGGGACGAAGATGCTGCTGACGTAATCGGCGAGGCGCTGGATGTTCGCCTTGCTGGTCTGGGCCTCGCGCACCATCTCGGCGATGCGCGAGACGGTCGTGTCCCATCCGTTGCTCGTCGCGC
>CAZYSW010000626.1:0-3431 GCA_964650105.1 uncultured Nannocystaceae bacterium | reverse complement strand
GTTCCGGGTCGCGATCGGGGGCAAGCAGGTCGCCGTCCTGGCGCCGACCACGGTGCTGGTGCAGCAGCATTTCCACACCTTTTCGGAACGGATGGAGCGGTTCGGCGTGCGGGTTGGAAGGCTCAACCGCCTGACCGATCCGAAGACCCGCAAGGAGACGCTGGCCGGCATTCGCGACGGGACGATCGACATCGTGATCGGCACGCACCGTCTGCTCAGCCGCGACGTCCGGTTCAAGGATCTGGGCCTGGTCGTCGTCGACGAGGAGCAGCGCTTCGGCGTGGCGCAAAAGGAGCGGTTCAAGAAGCTCAAGACTCAGGTCGACGTCCTCACCCTGTCGGCCACACCGATCCCCCGGACCCTGCACATGTCGCTCATCGGGATCCGGGAAATCAGCCTGGTGATGACGCCGCCGGTGGATCGGTTGGCGGTGCGCACCTTCTTGACACGGCCCAGCGACACGGTCATCGAGGAGGGGATCCGCAAGGAGCTGGCGCGCGGCGGGCAGGTCTTCTACGTGGTGCCCAAGATCCAGGGCATCGAGGAGCACGCCGTTCGCATCCGCACGCTGGTCCCCGAGGCGAGGGTCTGGGTGGCCCACGGACAGATGCCCGCCGAGATGCTGGAGAAGACCATGGTCGACTTCGTGGAGCACCGAGCCGACGTGCTGGTCTCGACCACCATCATCGAAAGCGGCCTGGACATCCCGCGGGCGAACACGATGTTCATCGCGCGCGCCGACGCCTTCGGGTTGTCGCAGCTGTATCAGCTCCGCGGTCGCATCGGGCGGTCGAAGCACCGAGCCTACTGCTTTTTGATGGTCGCGTCGCTCGAGAAGCTGCAGTCCGATGCCCGGCGCCGCCTGGAGGCGCTGCAGCGCTACTCCGAGCTGGGCAGCGGGTTCCACGTCGCCAGTCAGGACCTGGAGATCCGCGGGGCGGGTGAGATCCTGGGGGCCCGGCAAAGCGGTCACATCCACGCCATCGGCTTCGAGGCCTACGCGCGGATCCTCTCGGAGGCCGTCGCCGAGCTCCGAGGGGAGGCGATCGTGCACGAATCCGACCCGGAGCTCGCCTTCGATCTGCCGGCGTTCTTGCCCGACACCTACGTCGAGGACACCGGACAGCGGCTCGATCTCTACCGCCGACTGTCGGCGGCCACCTCCGTCGATGTCGTCAAGGCCGTGATGGACGAAATTCGCGACCGATTCGGCGAGCTGCCCGAGGAGGCCGAGAACCTCGGTCACGTGATGGCCTGCAAGACGTACGGCCGCCGCCTTCGCGCGACGTCGCTCGAGCTGCGCGGCGACCGGTTCACGATCCGGCTTCTGCCCGAGACGCCGCTTTCTCCCGAGGTCGCAGCCCGGATCCACCAGGAGACCGACGGTCGCCTGCGCCTGGCCTCCGGGGACCGCATCGTCGCTCGCGTCGGGCGCCCCGACGGACCGCGCCGCGAGCATCTCGCCGGGTGCCGACGCGTCCTCGCAGAGCTCGCGACGTGGGCGAGCCCGCAACGGTGATGCGCCTGCTCGCCGACGCGCGGCCTGCTATGCTCGGTCCCGTGCGGAATCGGCTGGCCCTCGTGTTCCCGCTGCTGATGGCCGCGGGATGCGTGGAGGACGACGGTCTCCCGGAAGGGAAGCTGGCGCGGGTCGGGCCGACGGTGTTCGGGTCCGAGGACGTCTCGGGGGTCCGGGCCCAGCTCGGAGCCTATGCGCAGCTCCGGTTTCGCGGCCCCGAGGGCGAGCGAAACCTGCTCGACGCGCTCATCGATGCCGAGCTGATGGCCCTGGAGATCGTGGAGCAGGGCCGCGGGGACGATCCGCGGGTCCGCTACGCGGTCCTCGAGGAGATCGCGAGCGTGTATCTGAGCTCCGAGCTCGAGCGCCGCGTGCCGCGGGAGGAGACGGCCGCGGACCAGGCCGCGCTGCGTGCCTGGTACGACGCCCATCCCGAGGCGTTCGTGCGACCCGAGCGACGCAGCGCGCAGGGGGTTCTCTTCGACACGCTCTCGGAGGCCGAAGACGCGCACGACGCCGTCTCCAGGGGCGAGAGGACGCTCGAGGAGCTGGGCGATCTGCTCACCACGCCGCTTCTGGCGCGAGACGATCACGAGTTCCCCTCCTTCCATCCCTTCTTGTTCGATCCCCAGGTCGAGGTCGGAGAGCTCCTCGCCGCGCCCGTGGTGATCGGCGAGCGCATCCTGGTGGCCAGGGTCGACGCGATCGAGCCCGAGACACGCGAGCCGTTCGACGATCCCGCGGTGCAGGAGCGTCTCGTGCGGGAGGTGCGTTCGCCGAAGCTCGAGGCCGCGCGCGAGGCTCTGCTCGAGGAGCTGCGCGCGCGGTATCCCGAGACGCCCGCCTCGCCGTGACGAAGGCCGGGCGGGCCGTCGGCTCCCGCGGAGCCGCCGTGGGCGGCGTCTCCTCCACCGCGGGCGCGCGCCCGAACCGTCCGGCCTCGGGAACGTAGTTCGCCGAGCCTGGGCGCGGCGTCTCGATGCGCGAAGCAACGGCCGAACGCGTGCCGGGCGACGGTCGGGACGAGGATGGAGCACCGGACGGCGAGCTTGCGGTTCTTGGTGTCGTAGGTAGTCGGCGATGGCACGGTACGTTCGTTTTTCCAGGGGACTCGCGTGGTTGGGCCTACCCGCCCTCGCGCTCGTCGTCGGATGCTCCACCACTCAACCGTTCACGTCGTCGGTCAGCGATGCGGGAACGACGTCTCGCGTCGCGAACGCGCTCACGATGGACGATACGGTCAAGCGTCACCAGATCGATGTCGATACCGAGCAAGGCATCGTCTACCTGCGTGGTGACGTCGACAACATGGAGCAGAAGATGCGGGCGGAAGCCGTGGCCCGGAACGTGAAAGGGGTCCGAGGCGTGGTGAACAACCTGATGATCAAGGGACAGACTCCCCCCGGTGAAGGCGGGTGGGACCCCTGGATCACCACCAAGGTCAAGTCGAAGCTTCTGGCCGATCCCAAGGTGCGGGGGGTGAACCTCGACGTCGACACGGTCGAAGGTGTCGTCTACCTGTCGGGCATCGTCGCCAACGAACGGCAGCGGAAAATCGCCGAGTGGCACGCGCAGCAGACCGACGGCGTCAAGAAGGTCGTGAGCCAGATTCGCTTGGAGGGCGACGCCTATCCCCTCGGCATGCCCGCGCCGCCGTCAGGGCCGGAGATCGAGGCGCAAGGTCCCGAGCCGTGCCCCGACGACGCGTCCAAGAGTCGGTGAGGATCGGGCCGCGTCGGCGCCGGGCCGCCGCGTTCGTGGTGACGCCGCGATGATGCCGGCGGGCCAGGCGCCCGAGCGCCATCCGAGGGGTTCGCGCCGCGGCCGGCAGGTGCCGCTCGATCCTCGTCGTCACCGTGTGGCTTCCGAGAACGGTGCGTCCGTGCTATCTCGACGATCGTGTCGGGTCGCC
>CAZYSW010000625.1:1143-3435 GCA_964650105.1 uncultured Nannocystaceae bacterium | reverse complement strand
CGGCCCTCAGGGGTGGCGAGTTCGTCCGCCATCTCGCGGTACCAGCGTTCCTGCGGATGGATGCGGACGTGGCGGCGGCTGCTCTTGGTGCAGCGCTCGCGCATCTCGCAGTCGTGGCAGCCGGCGCGGGGAAACGAGATGGTCTTTCCGAGGCGAAGAGGGACCACGACGCCCGCGGGGCATGTGACGGTCTCCTTCTCGAAGTCGATGTCGAACTCGTCCTTCGCGAAGTACTCGTTGCGAACGGTCGTCGGTGGTTTGGAGATGACCTTGACGCCCGCGTTGTGCTTCGCAACCACTTCTTCGGCAGGAAGGTAGCCGCGATCGATATGCAGTTCATCGAGCGACGCTCCGTTGTCCTCGACCGCGTTCATGAGCGCACCGGCGGCCTCGTGCTCCCGCCTGTTCGCTGACTGAACGACAGCCGCATGGATGAGTCCCGGCACATCCGCATCGACCGCGACGTGACGCTTGTAGCCGTTGAATGCTTTCGTGCGGGATTTGCGGCCATGCCGCTGGTCGCGATCGGACAAGCTGATGAGTCGATCCGTTGCGACGCCGTCGCGAAGCCGGCGGGCCTTGTCGTGGCCCGGATCCGGATCGGGCTCGGTGTCCTGCTTGATGATTCGCTCGACAGTCTCGATGCTCTCCGAGAGTGGCGGGCGCTGCAAAGCGTCGTGGTCGAACCGAGTCCGCAGCCACTCGCGGAGCCGCTCGAACTGCCCGAGCAGCGCACGTAGAGCCGCGGAGCGCGCGCTCGGCTCGCGCCAGTCGACGTCGAGCACGGCCTTGACACTGCTTGCCCCGAAGACGGAGACCTCGAGTTCGTTCGCGATCTCGGCTGCGTCGAACGAGCCTTCCGCCGCCGCAACCTCCAACAGCTGCGCGATGGCACGACCCAGCAGGTTAAACGTGTCTTAGGCGCGTCCCGCTCCCACCAGCGGGCTCGGGTCGAAGATCGCGCGCAGCCGCTTATGGTCGAAGCCCTTGCTCGTTCGAGCGAGTTCGACCGTCTTGTTCAACAGAAGAGTCATCAAACCTGCCTCGCGAGCGCGCTCGCGGAAATCGAAGACCGTGCCCTGCGACAGCACCGGCTCGCTTGCACCCATGCAGTCCAGAACCACCTGCCAGCGGCGATCGACCGCAGTGAGCGTCGGAACCTCGTGGTCGGGCACGCCGAATCCAGCCTGCAGCAACATCGCCAACGCTCGACGCTCCGGCGGACCTGGTGGCCTCCCCCCACGAGGGTCGGAGGGGTACATCTTCGCGAGCGCTGCCCGCACCTCCTCGTCAAGGATCTGATGACGGTGCGTGCGGAGGAAGCCCCACAGCTTCTGCTTCTTGCAGAGCTTGAGTGCCGCCGCCTCCGCAGCCGAGATCTCTACCGGGGCCTTCCACGTGTTGGTCATGAATACCTCATGCGCCCGTTAGATCACGATGGGATCCCGTTGTCGATCCCCATCCCGCGCCGTCCCCACCCCGAGCGCGCGCAACCGCCGCCCCCGCGCCGGGGAGGTTCCTGATCAGCGCTCTAGCTGGCCGGGAAGACGAAGAGCTTGAGGCTGCGGCGCATGGCGGACCTCGCAGACAATGAAGGCGAGGCGCTTGGCCAGCCTGCGAGGAGGCAGTCAGCCAGGAATACCGAACGTCTAGACCGCGCGCCTCGCCTCCGGGGAGGGCAAAGCCTCCGCTTCGTTGTTGCGGGGACAGACCGATCCCTTTAGAGTGCGGTGGATGCTTGTCCACCTGAACCCCGAAGGGGTGCGGTCGTTCCGCCTGCTGACCGAACTCTCCTTGGTGCTTGGTGTCATCGATGAGGAGACGTTCTGGGACCGAATGGACTACCTCAACGAACTACTCGGGAATCCCGGCAATGGGCCGACCGGGCCGTCCGGCGGTGCCTGCGGGCCTGACGAGGAGCGCCGCGCGCCCGGCGAAGCAGGGTCTGATGACGCGGCTGCTCATGGCGACATTCTGGATAGCGACCAGGGCGGAGGCTCACCGCCTCCAAACTGGCTCGAGTTCATCCCAAGTGGTCCCATCAGTCATCTTAAACGCTGGCACTTCATCAAGGGCGATCCCGACCCGCTGCCCTCTGTCCCGCATGGTCACGGTGAAGGACGACCGTTTCCGAAGCTCGATCCGTATCTGGGCTGGATTCACGCCTCGACGAGCAAGACCTCCGGGCGGCTCAGTCAGGACGAGACGAGAGCGCTCTGGAACGATGGACGTTTCCGCGACTTCGCGTCGGCTGCACTCATCCACTTCGTCCAAGAGAACCCGAATTACACG
>CAZYSW010000625.1:0-1133 GCA_964650105.1 uncultured Nannocystaceae bacterium | reverse complement strand
TGGCGTGTGCCGTATCCAATGCGGCTTCCTCGTCGTCGGTGACCCATCACCCCAACACCCGCACACCGATCTCATCCGTGCGCGGCCCCGCCGTCGTGCACTCCTTCTGGCACGCGAGCGCCACCGCCCAAAATTTGTCGGCGTGGGCACGCGCTTTGCGCTCGGCGTCGAAGCTCATCTTTCCCGAGGAGAGCACGCGGCGCTTGATGGCGTGGACCTAGCAAACCAACTCGCGATCGCGGGGCAACGTGACGTCGCGGCGCTGGAGCAGGATCTTGAAGTTCGTCGCCCAGCGCTCCTTCGATTCGTTGGTGAAGTTCTCAGGGGCGACCTAGGGGAAGTCGCGCGACAGGTTCTCGGCGAGGTTCATGCCGATGCCGCTGCGGTCGATCGAGAGCCGCGCGACCGGGAGCGTGCCCAGCAGCCGCCGCTGCTCGGCCTCCTGTTCGCAAGCGGCGTCCCGTTGAAGCTCCGCAGCATGCGCGCGGTGAAACGTCCCTCGATCTCCTCGAACACCGTCAGCGCGGAGCGGTTGCGCGTGCGGCCGACGTCGAAGCCCGCGACGATACTTCCCTCGGGCGCGCACACGCTGGTGGGATCGTCGTAGAACACCAGCTCGTCGTTGGTGCACGGGAGGCTCAGCTCGTACGAATAGAAGCTGTAGGTCTCGTCGACGAACTGGGCCTCGAACTCCTGCTGGAAGTCCTCGATGGGCAGCGAGCCGAACAGTTCGATGAGCGTCGGTTTCCCGAAGCGCTCGACACGTGAGCTAACCCGACCCCCGTCCGGAAAAGGCGCTCGAAGCTGGTGAAACGGTCCGAGCGAACGTCCGCGCTGTCATCGGTTGGATGAAGCAAACCCTCATCTGATGAGCCGCGGGAATCGCTCCGCCGTCTCGAAATCCGTGGTTTTGGCTCTTTTGGGGCGAGCTGACGCGTTGGTACCGTCAAAATTTTCGAGGCGACGAGGTTTTTCGAATTCGTATCGAGCGGATGTCGCGCGTAAAGGGCTAGCCGGCCGATTTTGATGAAAGAAGGGCAATACCCACTTCGCTTCCGGCCAAAATTTCAAGCCAATTCGTCATATCCCTGCGTTAGTATCGCTGCTCTCTAAGGGAGTAAGATTGCTGAAGC
>CAZYSW010000624.1:1744-3440 GCA_964650105.1 uncultured Nannocystaceae bacterium | reverse complement strand
TTCCCCCGCCCCCCGAGGTCGGTCCGCCCTCGGGAAGACCCGGAGCCCCGAAGGTCGCGCCGCCCAAGGTCGCCGCGCCCCCGGTGGCGCCGCCCAAGATCGGCCCCGCGATCGTTCCCCCCAAGACCGCGCCGTCCAAGCCCGACACGCCGGCCTCGCCCTCGACGCCGCCGGCCGACGACGGGTGGGGCGACCTCCTGGGCGACGACTAACTGGGCGACGACCAACTCGACGACGAGAAGGACGGATCAGGAGCCCTTGCGGAGCTCGGTCAGAACCTGCTTGGCCAACGCCTTGAGGGTGTCGAACACCCCGGCCCCCGTGGTGGCCACGGCCTCGAACTCCTGCACCTTGGTGGGGTTGAGGACCTCCGAGAGCTCCTCGAGCGGAACCGCGCTGGGAAGGTCGCGCTTGTTGTACTGCACGACGTACGGAAGCTTGTCGAGGTCGTACCCCTGCTCCTTGAGGTTGTCGCGCAGGTTCTCGAGGCTCTCGATGTTCGCCTCCATGCGCTCCATCTGGGAGTCGGCCACGAAGCAGACCCCGTCGACGCCCTTGAGGATGAGCTTGCGGCTGGCGTCGTAGAAGACCTGCCCCGGCACCGTGTACAGGTGGAAGCGGGTCTTGAATCCCCGGATCTCGCCGAGCGAGAGCGGAAGAAAGTCGAAGAAGAGCGTTCGCTCCGTCTCCGTCGCGAGCGAGATCATCTTGCCCTTCGCGTCGGGCTTGGTCTTGTTGTAGATGTACTGCAGGTTGGTCGTCTTACCGCACAGACCTGGGCCATAGTACACCAGCTTGCAGTTGATCTCTCGCGAGCTGTAGTTGATGAAGGACATTCGCGGTTGGTGTCGTCCGTCGCGGATCGAATCCGCCGCGCCGGCGGCTAGTCGTTGAACAGGTTGTCGATATCCGCGTCGGTAATCTCAGCGAAGACGTTTGCTTGAGGTGTCTGCGCCTTCTTGGCGACGTCCTCCAGCACCTTCTCCAGCTCGGTGGTGGCCTTTTTCACCCTCAGCCGCACCAAGCCGTGCGTCGTGTTCTTGTCGAACAGGACGACCAGGATCATCCGGCGACCCACGATCGTCATGTGGATGCTGATGCCCTTGCCCTCGTGGAACTGACCGGTGAACTCGTCTTCCTCGATCAGTTTGGCGATTCCGCCTGTGGCGGCGACGTTGCCGGCCACCAGAGAGCTGAGTGAGGTCGTGTCGAGATCGTTGGCGTTGCCCGACGCGGCGATGAGCTGCCCGTTCTTGTCGACGACCAAGATCGCCTGCGACCGGGAGTCCTGCTGCAATCGATCGGCAATGGCTTGGATCTGACGGACCTCGTCCTCGTACATCACGAGCTGTGGCGTCAGCATTCGAAAGATACTCCTCGGGGAATCCGAAGTCCGTCGGTCGGGTCCGATGTCGGAGGGCGTGTGAGCCGGAGACCTGCGGAACGCTAGCAAACTCGCTGGTGCAAGTCTACGCCCTGTGAGGCGCCCAGGCCCCTCGAACGGGGCTGATATCGAGCATCGCGCTCGGCACGGGACGGGCCCCGACCCCGTGCGCGCGCGAGCACCTACAGCCGCCGCCGGTCCTCGAGCGCGCGGTGCAGCGTGGTGACGTCGGCATACTCGAGCTCCCCGCCCACCGCGACGCCCGAGGCGATGCGCGTGATCGGAATTCCGAGGGGGCCGATCAGCTTTGCG
>CAZYSW010000624.1:0-1734 GCA_964650105.1 uncultured Nannocystaceae bacterium | reverse complement strand
CCACGATGATCTCCTTGACGCCCACGGCGCCGTCCGCCGGGGCTTCGAGCCGCCGGAGGAGGGCATCCACCCGCAGGTCCGAAGGGCCGATCCCGCCCAGCGGATCGAGGACGCCATGAAGGACGTGATAGAGCCCTCGATACGCGCCCGTGCGCTCGATGGCGATGCGGTCCTGGGGCTGCGCGACGACGCAGATCACGCTGGCCTCGCGGCGAGGATCGCGGCACCGCGGGCACACCTCTTCCGACGACAGATCGCAGCACACACTGCACAGACGCAGCGTCTGGTGAACGTTGGAGATGGCGTCGGCGAGCGCCCGCACGTAGTCGGGGTCGGCCCGCACCAACGCCAGCGCCAACCTCAAGGCGCTCTTCTCCCCGATCCCGGGAAGACGGGCCAACAAGGCTGCGAGCCTCTGGAGCGGATCGATCGGTTGTGCGGAGGAGGGGTTCAACCGAGGCCCGGGATCCCACCGGGCACCAGCCCCGGCGGGAGCAAGGAGGACATCTTTTCTTGCGCGACTTCTCGCGCCTTGTCGAGCGCGTTGTTCACCGCCGCCGTCACGAGATCCTGCAGCATCTCGCGATCCTCGGAGAGCACCGAGGGGTCGATCTCGACGCCGACGATCCGCTGGGCACCGGTCGCCTGAACCTTCACCATGCCCGCGCCCGACGAACCCTCGACCTGGACCTCCTCGAGGGTCTTCTGCATGTGAGCCATCTGCTCCTGCATCTGCTGCGCTTGCCGCATGAGGGCGCCGAGATCGAAATCGCTCATGACCGGTGCAGCATAGCCCACGCGGCCGCGGTTCGCTCGCGGCACGGGGCGTGCGTCGGCGGTGCGGCCGGGGCGAAGGCGCGGCGCAGGCGACCTCGCCCTGGCCGGCGAGCGCGGGCCGGGGAGCCGCGCCCCAGATCGCGGTCGCCCGCTTGCGTTGAGTCACTCTCCGAGCGTGCGCGTCGCGGTGAGTTGGCCGTGGAACATGCGGACCAGCGACTGGATCGCCGCGTGCGATCGCGCCTCGGCCTCGATCTCCGCCCGGTGACGCGCGCGTCGCTGCGCCTGCACGAGCACGATGCTCGGCAGATCGGGCAGCGCGGGCTCGCCCTCGACCAGCTCGAGCCGAAAAGGTCGACCGAAATGCTCGCGGGTCGCTTGCTCGACCTGACCCCGGATCTCGGGCCGTTCGGTGAGCTCGGTGTGCGCAAAGCTCCCGCGTGGTGCCGCGACGCGCAGCACCCCATCGGCGAGCGCCACGAGCCCGACCTCGCTGAGGACCGCGGACACGAACTCGTCCTCCTCGCGGATCCGATCGACCAGGCGCTCCCAGGCCTCGAGGGCGGGCGTCGTGTCGACGTCGATCGCCACGACGCGAGGCGGCTCGGTGCACGGGCTCGACGGTCCTGCACACCCGGTGGCGGCGTCCTCACGCGCCGGGTCGGGCGCGGGTGATGGGCGCGAGGGGGCGACGGGTGCCGCCGACGAAGCCTCGACGGCGGCCTCGGGCTCGGGACGCCCGGGCCGGTCGGAAGGCGCCGCCTCGGTCTGGTCGGAGCGACCGACGAGACCGCTGGCCTTGACGACGTTCCACAGGTCGCGGGTGAGCGCGCTGTCGAACTCGGGCTCGTCACCGGGGCCCGCGTCGGGCCTCGAACGCGTTGCCGGATCCTCGGGCGCATCGCGAGCGACCGACCGCGTCGGGTCGATCGGTGCACGTCGGGGCGCCGCGGGGCG
>CAZYSW010000623.1:413-3441 GCA_964650105.1 uncultured Nannocystaceae bacterium | reverse complement strand
AGGAGTACTGCGCCTGCAGTCTGGAAGACAACGGGGTGCTCATCCTGAGCGAGTTCGCGGGGGCAGCGGCGCAGCTCGCCGAGGGCGCCCTGCTGGTGAATCCCTTCGACATCGAGGCGATCGCGGAGGCGATCGAGGAGGCGGTTCACATGGACGACCGTGAGCGTCGCTCTCGCATGCAGCTCATGCGGCGCTCGATCCGAGAAAACAACATCTACCGCTGGGTCGAGAGCTTCTTGCAAGCCGCACGCACCTCCCGCCCATCGTCCGAGGACATGGCCGAAGACGTGGCTTGACCGACGTGACTCGACCGCGCGTCGCTGCGAACGGTGGTGGTCGAACAGACGACGTGGCCCTCGCTGGTGGCACGCAGCAGCACGTTGGCCAGGACGGGCATGGTGCTGCGCTCGTCGGCGACGCTTCCGTCGCGGGCACGCACCGCACGCGGGGATCGCACGCGGACTGACGCGGGGAGATCGCCGTCGAAGGTCGAGAAAACCTCGTCCGAGGACGTGGTCGAAGACGTGGCTCGACCGGGTCGCTGCGAACGGTGGTGGTGAACGAGCGACGCTTTCGTCGCGGGCACGCACCGCACGCAGGGATCGGGCGCGGACTGACGCGGGGAGATCGCCGTCAGCGGCAAGAAGACTGCATGCTGTATAGTCGGGCTCACGGAAAAGCTCGGCCTCGTCCCCAAGAGTGTGCCGACCGGCTGAGCCAGCACGACGACGACTTCCTGGACGTGACCGCATGAACGAGACCTCCTCGAGTGGTTTTGAGCTTTTCGACGCTTTCCGCCTGCTCCGGTGACGACGCGGGCGAGATGGCGATGGCGGGGTCGACCGGTGGTGGGGACACCGAGCCGGGCATCTCGGGGACCGAGACCACCGATTCGACCGGTGGTGGGGACACCGGGCCGGGCATCTCGGGGACCGAGACCACCGATTCGACCGTGACTCGACCACCGAGCCGGGCACGACGTCCGCCGACAGCAGTGGTTCGGATTCCGATTCCGAGTCCTCCACCGGGGGCTCGAATCCGACGTGTGGCGACGGCATCGTCGACGACGGGGAGGAGTGAGACGGCGGTGGGGAGTCCGCGACGTGCGACGACGACTGCACGGAGGTCGCCTGCGGCGACGGCAATCTGAACCTCACCGCAGGCGAAGAATGTGACGACGGTGGGGAGTCCGCGACGTGCGACGACGACTGCACGGCAGCGATGTGCGGGGACGGCGTCGTGAACGCCGCCGCTGGCGAAGGCTGCGATGACGGCAACCTCGACGATACCGACGCGTGCATCGCCTGCGTACCGGCGACGTGTGGCGACGGGTTCCTGCAGGTGGGTGTCGAGGTGTGCGACGACGGGAACATCTTCGACAATGATGGTTGCTCGAGTGCCTGCCTGCTCGAGCTCGGCGAGATCATGCTCGGCGGCAGCGACTATGCCGAGATAGCCACCGCGCTCGACACCATCGGTGTGCCCTTCGTGACTCAGGATACGCAATGGTTGTCGCCGGGAGCGGCCGACATCCTGATCATGTCGAATGACGGTGGCGCCTTCGCAGGGCCCGACTACGGGCCGCATCTCGACGCAGGCAAGCACGTGCTCGTGATCGGCGGAAGCAGCGCGTCGGCTTACTCGTCTTACTGGGCCGACTACTTGTCACTCACGCCGGACGGCGGCTGGCACCAATCGGACGGCTGCGATCCCGACTGGAACAAGGCCATCGAGCACCACATCACGGCCTTGCTCCCCGACCCTACGAGTTCCCCATCCAGCGGACTTCGTACCACAGGCTCCACTTCACCGCGGATGGGCAGCCGGAGGGTACCACGGTGCTGGGCCATACCTGCCACAACGCGCCCGACGACGTCATACTCGTCACGCGGAAGTACGCGAGTGGAGGTACGCTGACCTACATGGCCTTCGACCTCGGAAGGTGGACGGACGACGCCACGCAAGCGGAGTTCGTCGTGCCGTTCTTGCAAGGCTACTTCGATTGGCTGCAACACGGCGTGCCCTGATCTCGAGTGCACTCCTGCTTGATGGGGAGCTCGGACCCCATGCACGTCGAGGGGGTTCGATGGGCGCGACGCAGTCTCTCGGGATGCGCTTCGGATCGACAGGCCGTTTTTCGACTGGGCTGCGTCGAGCGGGAGGCGGGTTGCGCATGCTGGTGCAAATCGGAACATGTTTTCCGATTTGGCGTGGGTGGCGCCCTTCGGCCGCGTTTGCCAGAGTGGGTGCCATGGCGGTGTCGCGGAGGTTGCCGGTGCCGGCGGTGTTGGTGCGTAGACCCCTGGCGAGCGAGGTGCTGGTGCCGTGGCGAAACAACGAGCGGGTTCGAGCATTCGGCGCCCTTCTTGCAACGGTCGAAGCGCCACGCGGCCTCCTTGAACGCGATCGTCGACGTCCTGCTCCGCCGGGAGGACGAAGTCTCGCGCACCGAGGCCCGAGCGCTGCACGATATGCTCGTGGAAACCGCGGCCCGCCTTCGTGCTGGTCTGTCGCTGTGACCTCGGCGCTTCCCGGACGCCCACAGACGGGTGGGAAGTCGCGTGAAGTGAGACCACCGTCAGCGGCGGCTCGGGCGAGAGGCGAGATCGTGACACCGTGTGGTGCTACGGAAGGCACGGATACGAGCTCGTGAGTCACGCTCGAGGTCGCTGCGGCACCGAACGGTGTTTCTTGGTGGTGCGCGGCGGGGGATGCTCGTGCTCGGTGTTCGACGGTTGTTTACACCGCTGGGTCCGTGTCGGTGCGTTGTGGGGCCGGTCTGGCGTTCGGCGATTTGTCCGGGGTTGGCAGGATTGGTGTACGGGCTTGGAGGGGTTCGGTCGTCGAGACGGCCCGAGGTTTCTTGCACGCCGTGTGGTGCGCGAGCGGGGATGCTCGTACTCGGTGTGGTGGCCGAGGGTTCGACGGTGATTTGCACCGCTGGGTCCGTGTCGGTGCGTTGTGGGGCCGGTCTCGGCGATTTGTCCGGGGTTGGCAGGATTGGTGTACGGGCTTGGAGGGGTTCGGT
>CAZYSW010000623.1:0-313 GCA_964650105.1 uncultured Nannocystaceae bacterium | reverse complement strand
CGAGACGGCCCGAGGTTTCTTGCACGCCGTGTGGTGCGCGAGCGGGGATGCTCGTGCTCGGTGTGGTGGCCGAGGGTTCGACGGTTGTTTGCACGCCTGGGTCCGCCTTGCTGCCCCCTGATCCAGCGTGCGTGTCATGTCCGTGGCCGGGGTGCTCGATTGCCTGCCTCGTTGCTCGCGTGGTGGTCTTCTCGTCTTGCCGATCTCGGACGCAGGCGACCTGTCCCGAGAGGACAGGGATGCGCGCACGTGACCGAGCCGCAGGCGAGCACGAGGTCGTGGGTGAGCGTGCGTGATCCGGTGGGGATCGATC
>CAZYSW010000622.1:0-3455 GCA_964650105.1 uncultured Nannocystaceae bacterium | reverse complement strand
ACGGTGATTCTGGCGGACCGGGGTTCGTGCAGCTTCCTGACGACACATGGCGCGTGTGGGGGATTGCCGTGAATGCTGGCGTCACCTACGTAACCGTATGGCCAAAAGTCGAATGGATGCTCGACGACCCGAACGTCGACGAGGATGCGATCATTCCGTGTCATACGCCGACCGGAGCCTGGTGTCCTAAGATGAGCGGTTGCGGGGGCTATCCGCGATCGCCCGATGTTGCCAGTGGGGATTGGGCGCGCGGGCCACTGTCGTGCGAGAGTACGGATCTCGGGGGAGCAAGCGCGACTTGCTCGGGTTCGTGCATTCGCTACGACCCGAAGCCGGAGACGGAATGGTCTTCGACTCCCGATTCATCCGAGGCTGACAGTTCGTCCGACTTTGGCTCGGGTACGACGTCCGGCGCAGACGGCGGTAGTCCAGGAGTAGGCGCGCCGGAGGGCACCACCTCCTGTATGGTGGCCCCCACTAGGACTCGGTCCGGAACCACCGCAACCTTGCTTCTTCTCATGCTTGCGAGCGGAGTTAGCTGCCGCAGGAGGTCGACGAGATGAGACGATGGTTCAGGATCGCGTGCAGCGTGCCGGCGGCTTTCCTCCTCTCCGCTTGCCCTGCGGACAACCACTCTGCCGTTGACGATGAATCCGGAACTGGAGGAGGAGCGTGCATGGACGTGTTCCCCATTCCGCCGGAAGGGCATCCAACTCCGGCTGGCGTGTTCACCGGAATTGCGTTCACCGACGAGTCTCACACACGCGTTGCTGTGGGCCACGTGGACGACGATTTCGATGAGCCCTCCTGCTGTCAGGACTACGCCGTGGCTGGGGACCCGTCAGTGGATACCGTGCGGATCGTGTTTGCGGCGGGCGGCGACGGCCTCCAAGCCTTCGACGACGTCTCGGACCAACTCGTCGACATGAACTTCACGCGGATCGCTGACGTCGTTCTTGCGGACTTCGACGGGGACGGTCTCAACGACGTGGCGGCACTGACCGGCGGTACGATCGGCGTCGCCGAGAACACGGGCGGGGCTACTGGCCCCTACTTCGGCACAGCAACGTCATACACGGCGAAGCCGAGCAACTCGTGGGCGGGTCGGTCATTGACGGCGCTGGACGTCGACTGCGATGGCGACCTCGACCTCGCTGCGCCTGCTACGAATTCGAACCATATCGTCATCCTCCCGAACAGCGGCACTAGCTTCGCGGCGGCCTACCGGATTTCGTCGAACGGCCTCTCAGGACAACGCATCCTGACGAGCGATGTGAATGATGATGGAAAGGACGATATCATCTTATCTGGGAACGATGGCAAGGTCGGCGTGTTCCTTGGAACGTGCAGTGGGTTCACGGCAATGGGGCCATACGCCATGATTCTAGGGAGCAACAACACGACAGGCATGGCAGTAGCGGCCGGAAAACTATGTCCCGGGCACCCGGACGATATCGCAATCGCAGCCGGCTACTTCGACTTAGTCCACGTTGCTTGCGGGGACGGCTCCGGGGATTTTGACAACATCCTAGAACCGCATGGTGAGGAGCCTGTCGTAGGATCCCCAACCGATTATCAGTGGAAGATGACGTTTGGAAGCCCGAGCGCGAACTACATCGCGGATCTGCAGATCTGGTCCCCTGAACGCGAACTTTACCTGTTGTACAACGTCCCTGGCATTGCCTCTGAGATCCGGCTCCTGCACCCAAGCGATTGTGGCGCAACAGTGGGCAGGCCCGCAGTTGTTGCCGAGCTGGGTTCAGAGGCAGCCTTCAGTGCCTTGAGGGTGCATTCCGAGGGAGTTGGCAGCGGCACAGAGTGGGACCGCGCCAGCGTCGTCGGTGCTCCCGGCCTAGGAGTCGCAAGATGAAACCGCTAAACAAACACACCGCCAAGCTGGCGCTCGCACTTCTCTGCGTCGGCGCCACCGCTTGCAGCCAGCGAAGTGTTGATCCAGATTCTGGACCACCCTCGATGGAGGAAGCGACTGAAACTATAGTTCGCTTCTGTGAGGTGGTCGTGGTCCCCTGCAGCACGGTCGGAATCACGCAATGTTTGGATGATGAGTTCGCGCACTACGAGAGACAGGACGACACCTGCAAGATAGACACTCTGGAGTACATGGAGTGTGTCTCGGAAATGTCCTGCGAGGAGGCGGAAGCGCTACTTACCGGTCGAACTAGCCAGTGTAAAGAGGAATTCGACGCGGCCGCCGCTTGTCCCCACTGATCACCCTCACAGCCATACGAAGTCACATTCCGCGCAGCGCCGCGGCCTCGGCCACCGTCAACAGGCCGTCCAAATCGTCTGCTCGATCGATATCCGCAGCTCCGCATCAGACAACCGCCAACCGAAAGCCGCGACCAAAGACACCGCGGCAACCGACGAGACGGAGCAGCCGGCGGAGGCGGACGGAGCGAGACAAGGCGCGTCATGGGTCGGCTCCGTTGCCTTCGTCGTCGCGGCTGAGGGCGAGCTGGACAAGGAGGCGGCGGATCTCTGCTCTTGCGCTGCGGAGCTGCTCTGCGCTGCGCTCGGTCAGGGTCAAGGCTTCGTCTCTTTCGCGCTCGGCTCGCGTGGCTCGCGACGCGAACGACAAGAGGAGAGACCAGAGACGCTGACCACCGCGGATCATCGCCTCGACGCGCTGCTGCGTGATCGGGACGCCCTCAGCATCGAGAATATGCGGCTCGTCAATCACGGTGCCCATCCTCCGAAGAGTCGACGAAGCCGCTCGGAACGATCGGCGAAAGAACTTCCGAACGAACTACCCGCCGAAAATCGCTGCTCGATCGCATCGAGCCGCTGCCGTAGGGCATCGATCTGCCCTGCCTGCGGCGACAGCTGGACCGTAGGCGTCGACTGCATCGATGCATCGATGGTAAGATCGAGAACTTCGGCGGCAAGCAGTCGCGCTTGGTCTCCTCGAAGTTCGCGATCGCCACCGAGGTACTCGCCATGCTCGCGCGTGGCGTGAAGGACCTTTGCGTCGCCGAACGGATGCAGGCGCGCTGGAACCTGCGTACCAGCACGGGCTGATCCTGGTCGCGAGCCCGCTGCCGCGCCCAGCAGGGGCCCTCGGCCGCGGTGCGGTCACTCGGACGGGCGCCACGCGTGTTTTGGGTCCTGGCTGCGCCCGCACACGAGCCGGCCAAAGATCCGTCCGCGCCGGAGGCCCGAGCGTGGTGGGGTCGCTTCGCAGGACGGCGCAGCGTCACGCGGCTCGTGAGGCCATCTCGGAGCACGGGCACGCGGCCTACGCGAACGGATCTTCCGGAGCGCCCGGACCCAGCGGTTGCCCGTGGCTGAACTCCACGAACTTGCCGTCGGGATCCCGCAGTCCACAGTAGTACCCGACCGGATAGGGGCGTTTAAGAGGTTTCATCTGGGAAAAGCAGCACCTCGCCCTCGACCGCCCGCGCGCCGAGCTGCTCCACTGCCCGGCGTTGGGCGTC
>CAZYSW010000621.1:0-3459 GCA_964650105.1 uncultured Nannocystaceae bacterium | reverse complement strand
CAGCTTGGACTGAAACAGCTTGGAGCCGACGATCGAGACCCGCGCGCGAGCCTTGAAGAGGCGGTCGCGAAGGTCGTCGGCCTGGTGGCGCAGCTCGGCGACCCGGCTGGCGTCGATGGCGGGGGCGGGCTCGTGGGGCGCGACCTCGGCGTCGGGTTCGGGGGGGGCCTCGGCGGGGGAGGTCGGCGGGGGCTCGTCGGGGGCCTCGGTGGGCACCTCCGGCTCGGGCTCCGGCGTCGGCTCGACCTCGTCCGCGGCGGGCTCGGGTGCGGCCCTGGGGGGCGTCTTCGTGGCAGGACCGGCGCCGAAGACCGGTTGCGGCAGGACCAGGGCGACGATCCACAGCCACCGCGCCGGGGTGGGAATCCGGGGAGGGCGAACCGCGTGGCGGCCGAGACGGTCGGTGGTCGTGCGATGAGACATGGCTGCTCAGTTCCGCAGGGGGAAGAAGACGCTCAGGCCCGTCGTGAACGCCAGATCGTTGGCGACGTAGTCTCGTGACAAGAGCCTCTGGCGATAGAGGTAATCGCGGACCTCGAACCGCAGGGCGACGGCCTGGTGCAGGAACACGCGGACGCCGAGCCCGAAATTACCGGCCGCCCCGAAGCTCACCGGATCGACCACCACGCCCGGTCCCGCCAGCACGTAGAAGTCGTAGCGCCAGATCGATCCCGCGATGAGCCGGACTTTTCCGTACAGGGGCGACCACAGCAACGTACCGAACACGCGGATGATGTCGTTGCGATCGAGCTCCAGGTCGAAGTCGTTGCTGTCCTCGATGGCATCGGCGGTGGTCGTGCGCAGGCGGGACCAGCCCACCGCGAGCTCGGCACCGAAGTTCTCGGACATGAAGAAGGTGTAGGCCCCGCCGAGGTGGAAGGTGGAGTCGAACAGATCGGCGACGTAGTAACCGCCGGTCAAGGTCAGCTCGTGGCGCAGGCTCTTGACGAAGAGCCGGTCGCGCGTCAGTCGATACTTGCGCTTGGCGAGGAGCTGCTCTTGCAGCGTTCGATCGACGCAGTGCTCGCGTGACGAAGGGCCGTCGTCGCGCGCTCGGCCATCGTCGCGCGTCTTTTCGGATCGCACCGGCGCGGCGCAGTCCCCCTCGGGGGCAGGCGCCGCGTCGGCGTGTGCACCCCACAAGAGCGCGAGCAAGGCGGGCACCAGCATCGTCATCCCTTCAGTCGAAACGGGATCCACAGCCCGATCCCGGTGGAGAAGACGAGATTGTTGCTGATGCGTCGGCTGCCGATCGCTTCCTGACCGACGATCTGATCGGAGAGGTCGAAGCGCAACGAGACGAACCGCGCGAGGTACAGGTAGAAGCTGACGCCGAGGTCGAAGCCGACCCCCTGGTTGCTGTCGTGAAAGATCGGGCCCGCGCCGGCGAAGAGCACGAAATCGCCGTGAAAGACCCGATCTTTGCGAGCACGAAGCTTGGTGTGAAGCGGTGCCCACAAGAGGTGCCCCATCAGCACGTACGCGAGGTTGTCCGCGATTCCGTCGGGGTACCGATCCTCTCCGGTGACCGCGGTCGCCGAGCGTTCCAGGCGGAGGGTCATCGGCGTGACCTTGAAGTCGGCATCGATGCCGAAGCCCTCGGTGAACCAAAACGCGAGGTTGCCTCCACCTTGCCACTGCGTATCGAGGAGGTCGCCCGCATACAGCCCCCCGGTCGCCGAGACGGCCAGGCGGAGGGCCTTGCGGAAGTACCGGGGTTGCACGCCCTTGCGGCTGCGCGCGCGACCGAACTCGTCGACGAGCGTCTGATCGAGGCACTTGACGCGCACCGCCGTGCGGCCCATCGACTCCGCGGCGGTGGCGGGAGGTGGGTCGGCTTCGGGGCCGGCGGGCGCGGCGTCGGCCGAGGGGGACTGCACCGTGGTACCCGACGGTGTCTCGGTCTGCTCCGCGGGCGCGCAGTCGTCCTCGGCGCGTCGTGTCTCGGCGCGTGCGCGAGCGGGGACGGTCGCCGCCAGCAGGGCCCCCGTCAGGCATGCGAGCACCATCCGGAGGCGCTTTGAAGGGCGGTGAGTCACTCGAGCGCCGTGGGTCATCGTAGCGAGGCGATTTGGCGGGCGTCAACGCGATGGGCTCGGCCGTGGATGGGGGCATCGCCCCTCGCTCGAGCGCCGTGCCGGCGCCGGGCAGGTGGTCCGTCCACCCACCAGCTCGGGTGGCGCGTTCCGCCTGGGGCCTGCCGACCCTCCCCCGACGGCGGTGCAGTCTGATAGCGTCGAGGGGTGGCCGAGCAAAAAGAGAGCGACTCGACAGTCCTGCAGCCGGTCGAGCATCCGCTCCGGCACACGGGGTATCGCCTGCTGGTGCTCAATGGCGAGCTCCGCGGGCGGGAGGTCGAGATCCTGTCGGATTCCGTGACGATCGGGAAGTCGCGTAGCTGCGACGTGGTTTTGCCCGACGACTCCGTCAGCCGCGTCCACGCCGAAATTCGCCGCGAGGGGGACGCCTACCGGTTGCTCGACCGCGGCTCGACCAACGGCAGCTTCGTGCAGAACGCCCGGGTGGCCGACGCCTTTCTCAAGCCGGGCGACGTGGTGGGGATCGGGAAGGTTCAGCTCCGGTTTTCGCCGCGCGACGCTCGAGCGGAGCTCCTCCCCAGCGAAAAGGAGTGGTTCGGAGAGGTCATCGGGCGCAGCCTGGCGATGCGCAAGATCTTCGGTGTGCTGGAGCGCGTGGCCGGCAGCGACGTCACCATCCTGCTGGAGGGGGCCCCCAACCTGATCGAGAGCGAGCTGTTCGGCCACGAGAAGGGGGCGTTCACCGGGGCCCACCAGCGGCGCCAAGGCGCCTTCGAGCTGGCGCACGGGGGGACCGTATTTCTCGACGAGATCGGGGAGCTGCCCAAGGACCTCCAGCCCAAGCTGCTGCGGGTGCTGGAGACGCGGCGCTTTCGCAGGGTCGGCGGCACCGAGGAGCTCGACGTCGATCTCCGCGTGATTGCGGCCACGCATCGTCAGCTCAAGGAGCAGGTGGAGGCGGGGGAGTTTCGGGAGGATCTGTACTTCCGTTTGGCCGTCGTGGCAGCGACGATCCCGCCGCTTCGCGAGCGGCGGGAGGACATCCCCTTGCTGATCGAGCACTTCTCGCGACGTCTCCCTCCCGGGATGTGGAAGCCCCCCGGGCCGGAGGCGATGGCCCGGTTGGTGGGGTACGCGTGGCCCGGCAACGTGCGCGAGCTCCGAAACGTGGTGGAGCGCAGCGCCTACCTCTCGCCCGACGGGGTGATCGATCTGATCGCGACCGGGCGGCGACCTTCCGCCGGTGCCGAGCCGGTGGAGTTCGATCCGACGTTGACGTTCCGCGAGCAGAAGGAGCGGGCGACCGAGCTGTTCGAGGAGGCGTACCTGCAGTGGCTGCTGCAGCGGTCGGAGGGCAACATCTCCCGCGCCGCTCGGGAGGCGGACATGGATCGCAAGTACCTGCACAAGCTGCTGCGGC
>CAZYSW010000620.1:0-3460 GCA_964650105.1 uncultured Nannocystaceae bacterium | reverse complement strand
CCAGGTGGGGGACCAACGGGTTCCTGGGCGCGACGCCTAGGGTTCCCGGGGCCGTTTCCGACAGCGGCCGTTTTGGGAAAGTGGACAGGGGTGCACGTGGAAACTGACCGCTCACTTCTCGCGGTCAGCTCACGGCTCCCGGTCACTTTCGTTGTGCAAGTGGGTCGCGGCCCGCTCAGCACGGCAAATCGAGGACCGCGCGCACCAGGTCCTCGTCGCTCGGGCGGGCGTAGATGCCGGTGGTCAGGATCGACTTGTGCCGGGCGAAGCGCTGGGTCACCCGGATGTCCTTGGTGCGCCGGTAGAGGTTCGAGCAGGCCGTGTGCCGGAGTGCGTGGAAGTTCAGCCGGCGCTCGAAGCCGGCGCGCTCCTGCCAGACGTGGAAGACCTCGCGGAGCTGGCGCGCCGACAACCGGTTGCCCCGGCGACTGACGAACACCGGGGCGTCCCGGTCGAGGCTCTCGCCGACGCTGCGCTTCCAGCGGAAGAACCGGTCGAGCTTCGCCCGCACCGCGTCGGGCAGCACCACCTCCTGAGTCGCGGGGCTGTCGCTGCTGCACTTGAACACCCGGAGCACCAGTCGCCTTCGCGCCTTGCCGCCGTCGAAGACGTCGCCGACGTCGAGGGCGAGCAGCTCGTGCTCGCCCAGGCCGGTGCCGAGGGCGAGGCTGAAGAGCACGTGGTCCCGGAACCCGGCTTTGTGCTCGCCGGTGGCCTTCAAGAGGCGCCGCTGTTCCACCTCGGTCAGCGTGCGCGGCGGGGTTCGGATGTTGCCTGCGTAGGTCGCCATGGGTACTGCTCCTCCCGAGCTTCGGTACTCATCCCATGCAGGCGTGAAAGTCGACGCTGAACTGGTCGATCTCATTTTCAGGGAAATGCAAGCAATTGTTGACCCAGAGTCCGCCGTCGATATAGCGAACGCCGCTGATGACGAGCGCTCCGTGTCTGTAGTTGCCGGGCAGCCTGATGTTGACGTCGACTGTCACGACGAGATACTGGGAGCGTTCCCACAGATCCAAATCCGAGCGCACCCAGAGATCCCCGTAATCGATCCGATCCAACGCCGAATCGTTGCAAACGAACTCCGTTGAGTCGATCTCCGAATCGTCGAGCTGACCGTCGCCGTTGCGATCGAATCCGGCGTCAGGCGTTTGTCGCGTGGGATCGGGCCGGCTCGGGGTGGAGGGCGCGGTCAGAGCGCCATCTCTCTTCTAGGCTTGAGGAGCTCACCCAGCAGGGGTGAGCGCGCGGCCCGCGAGACCCGCCCTCTAAGCGTCCCGCCTCGCTCGTAGCCTCTCGCCCGCCCACCATCCGCATCTCGCGCTCTCCTTCAGAGCGCGCCCCACCCGAACTCCAAAAAGCTCACAGCCTCATATGTCCATTGGAGGCGCGCTCCGGTACGCTCTTTAGATGGCCACAAAGACACACCACGGCGGCTGCCATTGCGGAGCCGTTCGCTACGAAGTCGAGCTCGACCTCGACCAGCCCGCGATCGCCTGCGATTGCTCCATCTGCTCAAAATCGGGGACGCTCTTACAGTTCGTTGAGCCGTCAAAATTCCGGCTCGAGCGCGGCGAAGAGGAGCTCAGCGATTATCAATTCAACCGACACGTGATCCACCACCTCTTCTGCAAGACGTGCGGCATCAAATCCTTCGCTCGCGGGGTGGGTCCAAAGGGGCCGATGATCGCGATCAACGTGCGCGCGCTCGACGGTGTCGACGTCTTCGCGATCCCAACGCAGCAATATCCGGGTCGGCAGAGCTAGCACCCGCCGGGCGTTAGGGCCTCGCGCGCCGCGTCGCGGCCCGCGAGCGCCTTCTCGGTCGCGGCGTAGTCGGTCAGCTCGCCCCGAATGACCGTCAGTCTTCCATCCTGCATCTGCAGCTTGTCAGGGTTGCGGACGTAGGCGCGCACCTCGTGACCGCGATCGAGCGCGTGCTTCACCACGAAGCGCCCAACGCCTCCCGTTGCACCGAATACGGCGACCTCATGGCTCGATCTCCTCGTGTGCGACCTTCACAGCTCGGCTCCCCGGAGCACGTCTTCGAGGGACCGGGGGGGTCGACCCGCTAGCCGCTGCACGTCGCCGCTCGTCACGTCGAAGCCGCCGACCGACCACATGTCCTGGATGCTGAGCACCGCGTCGACGACGAACGGCGGCAAGCCGGCGGCCGCGAGTCCCTCTCGGTACTGCGCTTCGGACACGGAGGCGAACCCGAACGGCTTGCCGGTCACCTTCGCGACGAGCGCAGCGCGAGCCTCGCCGTCGAGGGATGCCGGCCCGGTCGCCTGGTAAATCGCACCGTGATGACCGTCGCCCGCGAGGATGCCGGCTGCCGCCGCGGCGACGTCGTCGCGCGAGACGAAGTTGACCGCCGCGTTCGACGTCGCTGCGTGAACGCCGCGCGCGAGCGACATGCGCGCCTCGTCGACGAAGGACTCGGCGTAGTAAGCCATGCGGAGAATGGTCCACTGCTTGGCGAGTCGCATCAGCGCTTGCTCGGGGCCGAAGTAGCTCTGCCAGAGATGCGGGACCTCGGCAGCCCTGGTCCCGAGCGCGGACGTGAACACGACGTGCGCCACGCCGGCGTCAACGGCCCGCTGGATCGCGTTCTCTCCCTGCGTCGCGCGAACGCCCGGGCGCATGTCGCTCGAGGGGATGACGAGCAGTCGATCGAGCCCGGCGAACGCCTTGGTGAGCGAGTCGGGCTGATCGAAGTCACCGAACCGCGCCTCGATGCCAAGGGCGCTGACCTTGTCCGGCGTCCGCGAGATCCCGACGAGCTGTGCCGCGGGTGCACGCCGCTTCAGCTCGTGAACCGTCGCTACTCCGAGATGCCCACTTGCTCCACTGATTCCGATCTTCATGACGACTTCCTTTCGGTTTCTCTGTGCATCATCGGTGCGGTTTGTCTCTGACGTCATCGACGCCCAAGCTCTTTCTGGATCTGCGGGAGGACCTTGGTGCCGAGCAGCTCGATGCCCTTGAGGAAGGTGGCGTGCGACATGCCGCCGACGTCCATCTGGAGGATCTGGCGCGAGTGCCCGAGCAGTTCGTGGAGGTGAAGGATTCGGTCGGCGACCTCGTTTGGTCCGCCTGCGAAGACCATCCCGCCGCGCTCGTACTCGGCGGCGCGGTCGGGTGTCATCCGCATCGGACGGCCGATCTCGGCGGAACCCGCTTTGAACATGCGGAGCTCGTGCTCGAGGTACGTGCGCTTCGCGTCGCCGTCGCTCTCGCCGACGAACCCATGTGTGGCCACCGCGATCCGCGCGGCGTCGGCGGGGCGTCCGGCTTGGGCCCAAGCCTCACGGTAGGCCCGCCCGTACTGGGCCCAGTGAGCCGGCGTGCCGCCGAGGATGCCGAGAAACAACGGCAGACCGAGTTCGACTGCGCGCATCACCGACTCCGGGCTGCCGCCGCTGACGAGCCAGATCGGCAGGGGCTGCTCCGGCCG
>CAZYSW010000619.1:0-3468 GCA_964650105.1 uncultured Nannocystaceae bacterium | reverse complement strand
AGGCGATGGTGACCATCGAGTCGATCTGCTTTCTGTGCGCCGACGGGTTCGGGGTGGCAGCCGCCACGGTCATGGGGCAACGGCTGGGCGCCGGGGATGTCGAGGGGGCGCGGCGCGGTGGGTCGGCGGCCACCGGCATGGCCGTGACGACAATCACCGGCCTGGGGCTGGTCATCTGGGCCACCGCCGCGTTCACGTTGCCCGTGTTCGCGCCCGACCCCGCCACCGGCCCGGCGCTGGTCGCCGCCGGCCAGGACGTGATGCCCATCCTCGTGCTCTCTCAGCCCTTCATGTCGTGCTCCATCGTCGTGGCGCAGGGATTGCGGGGGGCGGGGGATACCCGTTCGCCGGTCGTGGCCGCCATCGGTGGGGGCCTGTTCGTCCGCGTCGGTCTGGCCTACGGCTTGACGATGGGCCTCGACCTCGGCCTTTCGGGCATCTGGTGGGCGAGCATGGGAGACTGGATCGTCCGCACCGCGATCCTGCTGGTGGTCTTCGCCCGCGGTCGCTGGACGCGATTGCGCTTGTGACCCCGGACCGTCAGAACCCCGGGCGCGGTTGCCCGTTGCGGCGCCCCGGGAGCATCCCGCGAAACCAGGGGGGACCGTCGGAGAACAGGTGATCGCGAACCGCCCGGGCAGCCCCGCGAACGCCCCGAGGGAACGCGCGCAGCACCACGTCGAGGTGACCGTCGTCCGCCTCGACCCCGTGCACGGTGACGAACGCGGAGACCAATCCGATCGCGCGGCGCAAGGCCCGGTTCTTCCCGATCTTGGGATGCTTCATGAGGTCGATGACGAGACGGTTCTCCCGCGAGTCACCGAGCAACCGATTGAGCTTCGGAAGATGCGCGGCCAGGTTGCCGCTCTTGGTCAGGTCCAGCGCCCCGGACTTGATGAGCGCCGCCACCGGCGAGTCCGCATCGCCGAGGACCTGCAGGTCGGTTCCCTCCAGGCGGATCTCCAGGCGCAGCTCCTCGGCCGAGGCACGGATACGCTCGACGAAGAGCGTCGTGTTGGCGCGCACGGTCGTCCCCATGAGCAGCACCGTCGCACCGATCTTGATGCCCGGTGGCTCGGCCTCGATGCGCACGTCCTTGGGACCACCTTCGCCGCCCCGACCGGCGAGCCAGCGCAGACCATCGATGGGCAACCCGAACCGCAATCCGAGCGCGTTCCGGAGCATGCGCATGAGCTCGTCCGGGTGACTGCGGAGGTACGCCGTGGCGGCTTGAAGGACGGCCTTCTGTCCGAGCATCGCGGCCAAGCATACGCCGGCCCGCGCGGGATCTCGTGCCCTCGGGCCACGGCGGCCGTCGGCGAGCCAGGCGGGCACTCGATTCGCGCGACCCTTCGGGGCGAGCGCCACCGGACGCCCGACAGGGAGTGCGCACCGCGCGACACCCGGGCCCGCGTTTTCGACGGCGCGCAGCCGTGCTTCGACCGGTCGACCCGGCCGCCTCGCTCGTTCGGCGCGAGCACGACGCGCGGCTCGCGAAGTCGCGCTCCCTGGTACACATGGCGACCGCGGGTCGAACGTGTCGGCCCCAGCCCAGGGAGGCGGCCCCATGATCGTGATGAAGTTCGGTGGAAGCTCGGTGGCCGACCGAGCGCAGCTCGAGAAGGTCCTCGACATCGTCCGGGCCCGGGTCTCCCTCGAGCCGCTGATCGTCTCGTCGGCCCACAAGGGGATCACCGACGGCCTCATCGACGCCGCCAAGGCGGCGGCGAGCGGAGGCGCCCCCGACCACCGCGTGATCGAGCGCCAGCGCAAGATCGCGGCCGAGCTGGGGTGCGACAAGACGTTGCTCGATCCTCTCTGCCAGGAGATCCGCGATCTCCTCCGCGGCATCCGCCTGGTTCGCGAGCTCAGCCCCCGGAGCCTCGACTACATCTCCAGTTTCGGCGAACGCATGGCGGTTCGCTGCATCGCCGACTTCTTCACCCGCCAGGGCCTACCCGCGCGAGCCTTCGACGCCTGGGAACTCGGCTTCGTCACCGACGGTGCGTTCAACAAGGCACGCCCGGTCAAGGGATTCGAAGAGCGGGTCCGCAAGGCCGTCGCCGAGCACGTGCCACCCGGCGTCGTCCCCATCGTCACCGGATTCGTGGGGAAGACCGAGGCGGGTGAGATCACGACGCTCGGCCGAAACGGCAGCGACCTCAGCGCGACGCTGTTCGGGGCCGCGCTGCGTGCCGAGGAGATCCAGATCTGGAGCGACACCGACGGCGTGATGACGGCCGATCCCAGCATCGTGCCGGCGGCCAAGAGCATTCCCGCCATGCGCTTCGAGGAGGCCGCGGAGCTGGCCTACTTCGGGTCCCGGGTGCTGCATCCCGCGACCTTGGTGCCCGCGATGGACGCGAACATCCCGGTCCGCGTGCTCAACACCAATCGGCCGGACCACCCCGGCACGGTGATCTCCGCCAATCCGCCCCCCAAGGACGAGCCGATCACCAGCATCGCCTACAAGGAGAACCAGACGGTCCTCACCATCACCGAGTCGCGCATGTTCGAGCAGGTCGGTTTCTTGGCCCAGTTCTTCACCGTGCTGGCCAAGCATGACGTGGTCGTGGACTTGGTGGCGACCTCCGAGGTGAGCGTGTCGATCACGACGCACGCGGACGATCACGTGCGCGCCGCGGCCGACGAGCTCGGTCGACTGGGGCAAGTCGAGATCTGCGGCGGGAAGTCGATCCTCGCCCTCGTGGGACGACACATCGACACCGCGGCCGGTATCGGGGCGCGCGTGCTGAAGGCCATTGCGGAGGCCGGCGTGAACATCGAGATGCACACCTTCGGCATGCACGCCAACAACATCTCGCTGGTGGTCGACGATCGCGACATCGCCAAGGTCGTCCCCGCGCTCCACCGCGAGCTCTTCGAAACCACCTAGCAGGCATCGGCGAAGTCGCGCGGCGTGAGCACCGTAGGCGGCGGCGCGCCTGGAAGGCGCGGGAGCCAGGGCCTGTCGGGCCCGGTTCGAGCGTCGAGCAGCATCCGCCAGCGACGGCGCAGACGGTGTCGTCGCCTCGCGGGACTTTTCCGATACCCTGCTGCGGGCAGCCCGGCCAGGCCACAGCCGCCCGGGGCCTTTGGTCCGTGACCACCGTCGTACAGCTTCGCAAGCCGCTGCGTCGCACCTTGCGATCCGGACACCCCTGGGTGTACCGCGACGCGATCGACCGCCTGAGCGTCCCTCCCGGCACGGTGGTCACCGTGGTGGACGAGCGCAGGCGCTTCGTGGCCCGCGGTTGGGCGGACGAGGGGCCCATCGTCGTGCGGGTGTTGACCACCGTGGACGAGCCCGTGGACGCCGATCTCCTGCGGGCGCGCGTCGACGGTGCCCTGTGGCTGCGTCGGCGGGTCGTGGAGAGCGACACGACCTGCTTTCGGCTGCTCAACGGTGAAGGCGACCGTGTGCCGGGGGTGGTCTGCGACGTGTACGGCCCCTGGGCGACGCTGTCT
>CAZYSW010000618.1:0-3471 GCA_964650105.1 uncultured Nannocystaceae bacterium | reverse complement strand
GAACAGCGACAGGGCCGCCAGCGCCGCCGAGCCGATGGCGAAGCCCTTGCCGATGGCCGCGGTGGTGTTGCCCACCGCATCGAGGTTGTCGGTTCGACCGCGAACCTCGTGCGGCAGCCCCGACATCTCGGCGATACCGCCGGCGTTGTCCGAGATCGGTCCGTAGGCGTCGACCGCGAGCTGGATGCCCGTCGTCGACAGCATGCCCAGGGCCGCCAGCGCCACGCCGTACAGGCCGGCGAACTCGTTGGCGACCCAGATGGCCGCCGCGATGCAGAGCACCGGCAGCGCCGTCGAGCGGAAGCCAACCCCGATCCCCGCGATGATGTTGGTGGCCGGACCCGTCATCGACTGCTCGACGATGCTGGTCACCGGGGGCTTGTACTTCGAGCAGTAGTAGCCCGTGATGAGCCCGATCGCGACGCCGGAGGCCAGACCACCGGCGATGGAGATGAGCAGGTCCATCGTCGTGACCACGCCGACCTCCGTGGCGATCGGATGGCCCGCGTCGCGAGCCATGCCCACGAAGTAGTCGATGTTGAAGTACGACAGGACCAGCATCACGGCCGCGGCACCGAACGACCCGCCGTCCAGCGCCACCTGGGGGTTGCCCCCCTCCTTGGTCCGCACCACGTAGGTGGCGAGCACCGAGACGATGATGCCCACCGCCGCGATGATCAGGGGCAAGAACACCGCCTCCGCGCGCCCCCCGGCCGCGACCGCCCCGAGGATCATCGCCCCCAGGATGGAGGCCACGTACGACTCGAACAGGTCGGCACCCATCCCGGCCACGTCACCGACGTTGTCACCGACGTTGTCGGCGATGGTCGCCGGGTTGAGGGGGTGATCCTCGGGGATCCCCGCCTCGACCTTGCCCACCAGGTCGGCACCGACGTCGGCGGCCTTGGTGTAGATGCCACCACCCACGCGCGCGAACAGAGCGATCGACGACGCTCCCATCGAGAACCCGGCCAGCAGGTTGACGACCTGCTCGAGCGAGCGACCACCACTGGGCCCCTCGACGTTCTCGAAAGCGTCGAACATCCCGGTGAACCACCAGAAGAGCAGGCCCAGACCCAGCAGCGCCAGGCCGACCACGCTCATGCCCATCACGGCGCCGCCACGAAACGCCACCGTCAGGGCCGGAGCCAGTCCGGTCCGGGCCGCGGATGCGGTACGCACGTTGGCGCGCGTCGCCACCCGCATGCCCAAAAAGCCCGCCGTGCCGGAGCACAGCGCACCGACGACGAACGCGATGGACGTGTAGAACGATGCTCCGCCGCCGTCGGCCGTGCTGTTGAGCACGTACAGCAAGGCGGCCACGACGAGCACGAAGACGGCGAGCACCTTGTACTCGGCCGCCAAAAAAGCCATCGCCCCCTTGTAGATCTGGTCGGCGATGGTCTTCATCGTGGTGTTGCCGGAATCCTGTCGACCGATCCAGGCGGTGGTCACGAAGGCGTAGGCCAACGCCACCAGCCCGGCGACCGGAGCAAGAAAAAGAAGCGTTTGCGTGTCCACGAAGCGATCCTTTCGGGGGGGTCCCTCGGGGCGGGTGCCCTATTACCAGAATTCGGGCCAGCAACAAGCCTTTAGCTGGCGCGTGGGGGACCCCCGGTCATTTGGTTGAACTTGTTCATCGCTGCGGTGACCCCGAGCGTCATGATGCAGGTCACCGCTTCCTGCGCGCGGTCCACGAGGTCCGGCAGCTCCGCCGCGTCCTCCGGCCCGAAATCGGACAGGAGCCATGAGGTGACGTCCCCGCGAGCAGGCCGCCCGACGCCCACCCTCACGCGCAGAAAGCCATTCGCGCCGAGGGTCTCGACGATGTCCCGGAGCCCGTTGTGGCCGCCGTGGCCACCGCCGACCTTGATGGCGACGCGCCCGAAGTCGAAGTCGAGCTCGTCGTGCACCACGATGATTCGATCGAGCGGCACCCGATAGAAGCTCGCGGCCGCGGCCACGCTCTTGCCGCTGCGGTTCATGAAGGTCTGCGGCTGGAGCACGACGCAGCGCCCGCCCGGCCCCGAGGCGGTGGCGCATCGGGCATGGAACTTGTCGCGCCACTCGCTGGCCCCGGGCGTCGGGTGCCGAGAAAGCCACGCCTCGACGACCATGAACCCGACGTTGTGCCGGGTCTTGGCGTAGCGGGGCCCGGGGTTGCCGAGCCCCACGAGCAGCCAGGGTGCCGTCTCGGACATGGTCGTGCTCAGCGGAATTCACGCCGCGCGGCCCCTCGTCACTTCTTGCCCTTGCCCTTTTCGGCCTTGTCCCCCTCGTTCTCGGCGGCCTTGACCTTGGGCATGTCGACGGTGAGCAGACGCCGCTCGGGCGCTTCGACCACGCGAGCGTTGTCGAGCGTCAGATCCTTGACGCGCAGGGACTGACCACCCTCGACGCTGCTGATGTCCACCACCACCTCCACGGGCATCTCCGCCGGCTTGGCCGCCACCCGCAGCCATCGCCGGAAGATCTTGAGGCGGCCACCCATGACGACGCCCGGCGATCGTCCCGTGACGCGCATGGGCACCTTGCGGACGATCTCCTCCTGGGGATCGACCCGCAAGAAGTCGACGTGGATCACCGACTGGCGCAGGCTGTCGATCTGCACGTCCGCGACCATGCAGGGCTCGACCACGCTCTGTTTGCCGTCCTCCTGCACCGTGACGTGAAACAGGGTGTTCCACTGCTTTTGCGGGTCGGTGGCCTTGCCGAACAGCCGGGGATCGACGCTGATCGGCAGGCTCTCCTTGCCGCGTCCGTACATGATCCCCGGGATCAATCCCTGACGCCGTAGGCTTCGGGCTACGCCCTTGCCGCTGCCACGGCGCACGCTTGCCGTAATCGCTCCGTATTCGCTCATCGTCTCTTCTTCGTCTTCTCGGGATCCGGATGGGTCCACCCCTCGGGATGAACGCCGCCGGAGCGCCCGGGTTGGTCGTGGTCGTCAATGAAACAGGCTGGAAATCGAGTCTCCGTGGTGGATGCGTTTGACCGCCTCGCCCAGCAAGCGGCCCAGGCCGAGCACCTCGAGCCTGCTGCACAACGCCTGCCGATCCTTTTGAGGGATGCTGTCGGTCACCCAGACCTTGGTGAGCACCGAGTTGTTGATCCGCTCCATGGCGGGGCCGGAGAACACGCCGTGGGTGGCGACCGCGTAGACCTCGGTCGCCCCGTGATCCATGACGGCGTTGGCCGCGTTGCACAGCGTCCCGGCCGTATCGATCATGTCGTCGATCAAGATCGCCCGCTTGCCGCGAACGTCACCGATGAGGTGCAGCACCTGCGACACGTTGGGCTTGTCGCGGCGCTTGTCGATGATGGCCAGGCCGCACCCCAGGGCCTTGGAGTAGGCGCGGGCGCGCTCGACCCCGCCGGCGTCGGGCGAGACGACCACGGCGTTGTCGGCGGTGAAGCCCTCGCGCTGCAACTTGTCGATGAGCACCGGGCTCGCGAACAGGTGATCGAAGG
>CAZYSW010000617.1:0-3480 GCA_964650105.1 uncultured Nannocystaceae bacterium | reverse complement strand
AGGCGCCCTTGTCGGGGCTGAGCGCGAAGACTCCCCTGTCGTCGTGCTGCGACGCCCACTTCTCGGGCAGGTCGATCTGGAACCCCGCCCGCGGATGCACGAAGCGGCGGCCGAGCACGTAGCCGTCACGAGGATCGGCTCCGTGCATGATCCCCGCGATGGTCCCCAGGTACTCCGCGCTCGGCTCGAGCCCACCGGGGGGCACCTTCACGCGCGCGCCCATGCGGGCCCGTCGTGCCTCGGGCTCGGGGTGCGTCGACAACCAGGTCGGAACCCGCGCCCCGGTCGCATTCGAGACCCCTGCGAGCACCCCGAAGACCTCGACGCTGGCCGCGGGCTCGTACCCTGCGGCCGTCAGGTACCGCAAGCCGAGATCGTCGGCCTCGTGCTCGTCGTCGCGGCTGTACTTGAGCAGCACCAATCCAGCGGTTCGCGCCGCGAACCCACCCACGTGGCGCAGGTTCGGATCGATGATGCGGAACAGCCCCACGCTTCGCTGGGCGCTCCTCGTCTTGCGCAGGTGAACGGCGCCGTGCCGGGCGGTGACGTGCCCGGCCTCGTGACTGAGCACGGCCGCGAGCTCGTCCTCGGTGTTGAGATGGCCCAGTAGGCCGCGCGTGACGTACACGTAACCACCGGGCAGCGCGAACGCATTGACCGCCGGATCGTCGAGCACGCGGAACGTCCAGGGCAGGTCCGGCCGCTCCGAGCCGTCGGCGATCTTGCGCCCGACGCTCTCGACCAGGGCGGTGACCTGCGGGAGCTCGTCGTAGATCCCGAGGCGCTCCTGGATCTCACAGTCGTGCTTGCGGCCGAGGGCGATCTCCTCCTGCTCGCTGATGAGGGCGAACTGCAGCCTGCCGGTGGCGGGGTTGAGGGAACACGCGGCCACCATCGAGCAAGCCACGCCGAGCGAAGCCCTGCCCAGGCCGGACTTCCATGCGGGGCGTCGGCGTCGGGCTCGCATGAACGCTGGCAAATGTAGCAGCAGACTCCAGCGCCGACGCCGGCCGACGGAGGAGACGACGGTGCTCACCGAGGTCAGCCCCGTTTTCGCCGGCGCTTGCGGAACCCGAACAGTCCCTTGGGTGCGTCCGCGAGCGCCTCTTGGCGCTCGCTGGCGATGCGGCGCAAGAGCTCCTCGTGCTCCTCGCTGAGATCGTCGGGCACGACGACCTCCACGTGGACGTGGTGATCGCCCCGGCCGCGACCACCGAGCACCGGCATGCCCTTGCCGCGCAGCACGATGACCTCACCTGGCTGAACCCCGGGCTCGATCTCCACCTCCTGCGGCCCCTCGAGGGTCTCCGCCTGCACCGTGCAACCGAGCGCGGCCTGGAACATGGAAATCTGGACCTTCCCGTGGATGTCGTGCTCGTCGCGGACGAACCGCGGATCGGGCTGGACGCGCAACACGACGTACAGGTTGCCCGGCGGCCCGCCACGCTCCCCCGGATTGCCGCGCCCCTGGATGCGGAGCGTCTGCCCGTCGTCGACGCCCGGAGGGACGGTGATGGTGAGCGTCGACTCCCGCTGCACGACGCCGGTACCCGAGCACGTACGGCAGGGTCGCGTGATCACCTTGCCCTCGCCGCGGCAGGCGGGGCAGGTGGTCTGCATGGTGAAGAAGCCCTGGCGGTGGATCACCTGACCGGCACCGCCGCACTGCTTGCAGGTCTCGATCTTGGTCCCCGGCTCGGCTCCCGTTCCCGAACAGGTCTCGCACCGCTCGCGGCGCGGGACGATGACGTCGTGCTCGCCTCCCTCGAAGGCGTCGCCGAGGCTGAGCCGCAACTCGACGCGCATGTCGGAGCCGCGACGAGGTCCCGTGCGACGTCCCCCGAAGCCGAGGTTCTCGAACAGGTCGCCGAACAGGTCGCCGAAGTGGCTGAAGATCTCTTCGGAGCCCGAAAAGCCCGAGAACCCGGCGCGAGACGGTCCCTCGTGCCCGTAGGCGTCGTACAGTTGCCGCTTTTTCGGATCGTTGAGGACCTCGAACGCTTCGGCGGCCTCCTTGAAGCGTTCCTCGGCCTCGTGATCCCCCGGATTGCGGTCCGGGTGATACTGCATGGCCTTCTTGCGATAGGCTCGCTTGATGTCGGCGGGGTTGGCGTCTCGAGGGACGCCCAGAATCTCGTAATAGTCCCGCTTCGCGGACACCGCGCGGCGCAAGCTAAGCACCGGGCCCCTTCCTGTCAACGGTGGGATCAGGGAGCTCCCCCCATGGACCGAACCGCTGACCGGGGACGTCTTCGGGATCGTCGCACCGGCCCCGGGGGGAGAGCCGACCCGATTCCGGGCCGTCGGTGAGGCCGCCCCGCGCCCCCGACGAGGACGAGCCGAGCGCGACGCGAGGCCGTCCCCGAGGAATCGGGGACGTCGGACGTCCAGCCTCGTATCGTCCGTGAGCTCCGCAGCGGCATCGGCCGTTCTCGCACCGGAACACCCGTGCGGTCCACGGCAGTGCGCGTGCCTCCCCCTCGACGGCGCAGCGGGGTGGGCGCGGACCCGGCGGATTCGTGGTACGTTCCCCTGCGCGGAGTCGACCCTGTCGACCGGATGGTAGCCATGACCCACAAGCATCGGTTTCACGTGTATGCGCTCGCGACAGGGGCCCTCGTGGCGGGCGCCTGCCTCGTCGGTTGCAAGGACGAACCGCCCAAGAAGCTCTTCGAGGAGGCCGGCGTCTGGTCGCTGACGCAGCACGACGTGGACGCGGACGGCAGCTACACGAACGTGGACTTCCGGTCGCGCGGGGACGCGTTCCTCCTGCGCTTCGACGCCGACCACCGCGTCGTCCAGGCAGCGATGTGCGCCGCGAACGAGAGCGACGATCCCTCCACGTCGCTGTGCAAGCTCGAGCCGTCGTCGACGTGGTTCTGCAAGTGCTTCGGCTACGACTTCGTGGAGAGCGAGATGGCGTGGCGCGAGTTCCCGGCCGGGTCGACCCCGCCCGAGGTCAGCATCGACGACGCCATGTCCGGCGGCGGTGGTGGTGGAGACGAGGCCGAGGGCGGCAGCGGAGGCGTCGACGGGGCCGATGGCGGCGCGGCACCGGGCACGCTCCTGATCCAGCTCGCGGAGATCGCCGGCAAGGCGAACACCTACCGGTTCCAGCCGCTTCCCCACGGGACCTTCGGAAGCGACGGCGTTTCGTCGGGCTTCGTGTTCCAGCAAAAGGCCAGCAGCGTCTTCGAACCCGCCGACGAGGTCTGCACCCCCTGCATCTGACCCCCGGCTTGGTCGCCACGCCGCGCCCGCGGGCAACGTGGAGCCTTCCGTCACCGCCGAACGCCACCGTCCGGCGGCCACCGCCCCCTGGCCACGGCCGCCGCCGTCCCGTACCCTCCCCCGCGGAGGCGCCCGACGTGCTGGTGCTGTCCCCGGTCTTCAACACCGGTGTGGGGTGCGAGGAGCATCCCTGGCAGGTTCGATTCCTGTGCGCCTCCGCCAAGAACGGCATCGTAGGTACACCTACGG
>CAZYSW010000616.1:0-3500 GCA_964650105.1 uncultured Nannocystaceae bacterium | reverse complement strand
GAGCCCCGGAAATAGCACCTTCGCGAAGGGACGGGAGCGCGTCCCCCCGGCGTCGTGCCCGGGGAGGTCGAGGACGGCCGCGGGGAGTGCGTATTTCGCGTCGAGGCCGCGGCTTTCCTGCTACAGTGAGCCTCGATGAGCGCCCTCTCGCGGAAGGCCGGATCGCACGCTGCCCTCGCGTCGGCCGTGACGGCAGCCGTGCTGTGCGCGGGGCCTCCGGGCGCGGCTCGAGCCCGCGCCGGCCAGCCCGCGCAGACCGGCGGCGTCGCAACCGGGCAAACGACGAGCGACATCGACGAGCACATCCAGCGCGCCCGCGCGCTGTACGACCGCGGCAAGGCGAAGTTCGAGACGGCGCAGTACCTCGAGGCGATCGAGTTGTGGACCGAGGCGTACGGCACCGTTCCCGACGAGCCCGGCACCGCACGAATCAAGGCGCTGCTCATCTACAACATCGCCAGCGCCCAGCAACGGGCGTTCGAGATCCAACGGGACCCCAAGCACCTGCGACAGGCCAAGGTCCTGATGGAAAACTACGCGCAGAACATCCCGCAGCTCTACGAGGACGAGCGGGAAGCGGAGGCCGAACGCGCGAAGATCGAGGCGCGCCTGCAGGAGATCGAGGCCACGCTCGCCTCCACCGAGACCCGCGCCGGAGATTCCGCCGACGAGGAGGAGACCGCCCCCGTCGTCGCGTCGTCGCCGACCGAAGGCGCGGCGGACGGAGGGAAACGTCGCCGCACGCTGCTCGTCACCGGCGGCACGTTGGCCGGACTCGGGGTCGTCGGTCTGGGCGTGATGGCTGGTGGGCTGGCCATGGGGGCCGCGGCCAACGACCTGTCGGAGTTGATGGACGACGACATCGAGGGGCGGCGCGCCCAATTCGATCGAGGCCGGGCCGGCAACGTCCTGGCGTGGACCGGTGGGTTCGTCGGCGGGGCCCTGTTGGTCACCGGAGCGGTGCTGGTGGGCCTGGGCGTCGAGGCCGGTGTGCGCAAGACGGCGGCGGCCCCGTTCGTATCGCCCCACGGCGCAGGGCTCGCGGTGCGCGGCCGCTTCTGAAGGAAGTCGCGCCAGCGTTCACGGCAGCGGGCATCCGGCGTCGACACAAAACGGCGCCACGATCACGTCGTCGATCGACCAGCCCTTGCTCGTCGTCGCGCTGCAATTGGCGCAATCGAACCCCACGCGGAACGTGAGGCGGACGTTCTCCCCCTGATAGTCGTCGAGGTCGACGGCGACGGAGGTCATCGGCTGCACTCCGGTGAATCCCATGCGACCGGCCAACGGGTTCGGACACTCGGGGGCGTTGCTGCAGAAGGTGTCGGCAGGCAAAATCATCTCCGGGTACTCGAAGGGCAGCTCGATCGGAGGCTGGCCTGCCACTTCGATCTCCAAGGTGGCCCCGTCGCGGAACTCCACGCCGCCGGGGCCGTCGCAGCCGTCGAACGCGTAGGTGTGCTGAAAGCGCAGCTCGAGGCGGCGTGCCGGGGCACCGGATGGGTTGTCGACCACGGGCAACTCGATCTCGCGGGTCCGCAGGACGAACTGGGAGGAATCGTCGGCGTAACCGCTCCGCCACAGCTCGTCGAACATGTCCACCGTCCAGCCCTCGGGGGGCGGCCCGTCGAAGCACCCCTCCTCTTCGACGTCGCGCTCCCATTCGCCCCCCTGGATCATGCTCGCGATCGGATCGTCCATGCGGTCCAGGAACACGGGGCGGGTACAGCTCGTGGTGCAGTCGTCCCAGTCGTCGTCGTCTCCGTCGTCGCACTCTTCGCCGATGACCTGATCCTTCACGTTGTCGCCGCAGCGAGGGATCTTGCAATCCTCGATGCGGCAGGGTGTGGGTCCGCTCGGCGGATCGCACTCCTCGTCGGCATCGAGCCGACCGTTCCCGCACGATGTTTCGCCGGTGTCGGTCCCGGTCGAAGGCTCGGAGTCCGTCGCGGTGACCGAGGTCGCGGAGGGGTCGGTGGTCCCGTGGTCGGTGCCCTCGGTGTCGGGGTCTCCCGTCGTCGCCCCGCTGGGGCCCCCACAGACGTTCTGGATGCAGCGCTGTCCGAGCCCGCAATCTCGGTCGCCGTTGCACGGCAACCCCAACGCCTGGCTTCCGTCGAAGCACGCCCCGACGGCGAAGCCGACGACCAACGCGAGCACGCCGGTGAGGGTCGATGGCGGGGCTTCGAGACTGGAGCGGTCGTGCACCTCGGCTCGGAAGTGTACTGGTGCTCGTTTCCCGACGCCATGCCGCACCCCCTGCCAGGTCTGCTAGTCTCGTGGCTCTACCATGGACATGGCCTGGCAAAGATGGGTGAAGCTTTCCGCCCTGGGAGCGTGGTTGGCCGTCGAGGTGGCTTGCCGATGCGGCGGTGACGACGACGGCATCGCCGGAACGGAGACGGAGACCGCTGTCACCGGCACCAGCGGGTCATCGGGAATGCAGGGAACACAGACCGGGACCGACGACGACCCTACCGTCGTCACCTTCACGGGAGGTTCGACGACCGAACCGTCCACGACCGACGCCGAGACCACCGTGGGCGACGACACCACCGGATCGCTCACCTGCGGAGACGGCGCGGCCCAACCGGGCGAGGTGTGCTTCGAGCCACCGGTTCGGATCGACGATCGGGCCGCGGCGGTCGTGCGCCTGGCGGACTTCGACGGCGACGGGGCGCTCGATCTCGTATCGGGTCACTCCGATGGCATCCGCGTGCGGCTGGGGATGGGAGACGGCACGTTCGGCCCCGACGTCTCCACGGGTGCCAGCGCGGCCGTCGTCGCGCTGGCGATCGACGACTTCGACGGCGACGGCCATCAGGATCTGGCGGCGAGCTATGCCGGGGCGGGAGAGGTCCGGGTTCGGCTCGGCAACGGCGACGGCACGTTCGCCGCCGCACCGATCCATGCCATCGCGGACCCGCGCGGGCTGGTCACGGCCGACTTCGACGGTGACGGCGTGGTCGACCTCGCGATCGTCAGCGAGACGTCGGGCATGGTGACGGTGCTGCGCGGTCTGGGCGACGGCGACTTCGTCCTCGCGGAGACGATCCAGGCCGGCACCGCACCGATCGGGCTCGCCGCGGCCGACCTGGACGGAGCCAACCGCACCGATCTCGTGGTCGCCAACTCGGGCGCCGACACCCTCAGCATCTTCTTGCACGGCGCCGGGGGGTTCGGTCCCGAGCAGAGCGCTGCGGTCGGCGCAGGTCCGCGGGCCGTGTACGCGACCGATCTCAGCGGAGACGGGGTGCCCGATCTCTTCGCCGTCAACCAGGACGGAAACAGCGTGTCGTTCCTGCTGGGGGACGGTGCCGGCGACTTCGCGCTCGTCGAGCATCAACCGGTCGGCAACGCCCCACGCGAGGGCGTCCCCGCGGATCTCGACGGCGACGGCCGACCCGACCTCGCCGTCGCCGTCGAAGGCCTCAACGCGATCCGGGTGCTCGTCGAGAACGACGACGCGATCATGCTCGCCGGCACCTTCCCCACCCTGC